>DASZKM010000100.1:0-6970 GCA_035947055.1 Actinomycetota bacterium | reverse complement strand
CGGACGGTTCGAGATCGGCGGGTCCAGGTTCGCCACGTTGATCTGCTGGGAGAACGTGCTGCCGGGATACGCGCGGCGGTCCGTCACCGAGGACACCGGGTTCCTCGTCGTCTCCACCAACAACTCGACGTTCCTTCGAAGCCCGGCATCCGAGCAGCACCTGGTGATGAGCGAGATGCGGGCGGTGGAGAACGGGCGGTGGGTCGTCCATGGAGCGCTGTCGGGGATCAGCGCCATCGTCAGCCCGCGGGGCGAGACGTTCCAACGGACCGGTCTGTACGAGCAGGCCATCGTCCGAGCGAGCATCCCCACAGCGAACGGCCGGACGATCTGGGGGCTTATCGGTGGGTGGCTGCCGGCGGTATTCCTGGTGGGCGCGGCCGCGGCGCTGCTGTCTCCTCGCCGGGCCCGGCCGCGTGACGTCGGTCCGCTACCGGCTGAAGCGCGGGTGGCCGTGGTGGTACCCACGTTCAACGAGCGGGACACGATCGAGGACGTCGTCGTTCGCGTCCTGGCGGCGGTCGAGGGCGCCGGCTTCCGGGCCCGCCTGGTGGTGGTGGACGACGGTTCTCCGGACGGTACCGGCGACGTGGTGCGGAAGATCGCGGGCCGAGACGCTCGGGTGACGCTCATCGAGCGCCCCGGCAAACGCGGACTGGCCGGTGCGTACCTGGAAGGCTTTGCGCAGGTCATCAGGGAGGGCCACGACCTCACGGTGGAGATGGACGCGGACCTCTCGCACCGGCCGGAGGAGCTGCCGGGCCTTCTGGAGGCGGCCCCCAACCACCACCTGGTGATCGGCAGCCGCTATGTGCGCGGCGGCGCGGTCCAGAACTGGACGCTCGGGCGGCGGGCCATCTCCCGGGGGGGTAACTGGTACGTCCGGATCCTCCTCGGCCTGCCGGTGGCCGACGCCACCGCGGGGTTCCGCGTGTACCGCACGGAGGCGCTCCGCGAGCTCATCGCGGATCCCCCACGCTCCGAGGGATACGGCTTCCAGGTCGAGCTGGCCTACCGGGCCTGGCGGCTGGGGATGTCCGTCGGCGAAGTGCCGATCACGTTCCAGGACCGCCGGTTCGGCCGGTCCAAGATCTCCCGGGGCATCGTCGTCGAGGCGCTCTGGCAAGTGTTCCGGTGGGCCATACGCGACCGCGTCCTCCGCAAAAGACCCACCGATTCCTCCCGTCAGCGCGGCGATAGCGCTCAGGACGCCGCAGCATCGCGAACACCCGCCTGATCCAACGGCATCCCCCATAATGGTGATTATGTCAAGTCCGCTTCGAGCGACCGCTAGGCCTGTACCTTGGATCCGCGCCATGCAGATCACTCGCCTCTCTGCTGCCCGCACCGTCGAGCGTGCCGCGTGGCCCGCGTTAGCGGTCGTCGGTGCGGTCATCCTGGCCATGGCCGCACTGGTCCCGTTCGCCGAGAGCGACGACCCGTCCGTAGGCATCGAGCTCCGGACGATCGACGTTGGGCTCCCCCTGGGCGTTGCCGTTGCCAGGGCGTTGCCCACCGTTGCGGCCATCGTGGTGGTCGCTACGGCGTGCGTGCGCCTGGCCATCACCGCGGAGCCTCGGTTCCTGGCCCTGGGGATGATGCTGGGCGTGGGACTCATCGCCTTCGTGGTCCAGGTCTCACGCCTGCTCGAGCTGAGCGCGGACGCGTTCCTGATCCCCTCGCTCGGGGCGTTCCTCGGCCCGGTCGGAAGCGGCCTCGTGCTGATCGGGGCGGTGCTCCAGCTCCCCCGCCACCTCGAACAGTCGCCGGATCAAGGTCTGGCGCGTTCGTAGCGCGCAACCAGCGGGGGCTCGGCTCAACCGGCCAGGCGGCCCAGCTCGTGCAGGACTGCCAGGCGAAGCCGTTCGGGCGAGACTCCCTTGCGTCGTAGCAGCCTCGCCGACAGAGCATCCCGCCTCGAGGCGAGCGCCAGCAGGACGTGCTCCGGGCGAACGGCTCGATCGCCGAGCCGGACGGCCTCCCGAAGCGCCAGCCAGTACGTCTTCTTCGCCTTCGGCGTGAGCCCCAGGCCCCTCCCCCACGCGCACGTGCTCTCCAGGGCCCCCGGCCCGAACGCGTCCTCGACGCGGCGACGAACCTCGTCGAGATCGATCCCGATGCGGGACAAGGCCTCGGGATCGGGGCGGATGGCGGGTGCCCACTCACAAACGCCAACGATGCGAGTGGTCTCCGCCCTCAGATCATCTGCCGTGACGCCCAGACCCGCGAGAGCACGGGCCGCGGCGGTCCCCGGCTGGGTGGCCACGGCGAGCAAGAGATGCTCCGTGCCGACGTAGTTGTGCCCCAAGGCCACCGCTTCTCGATATGCGGCTCCCATGAGGTCCCGGGCCGGTTCGCTCAAGCGGCCGAACATCCCGCTATCTCCGCCGGCGCAGCGCCCGCCCGTACCGTCGGTGCACGGCCTGCTTGCTCACGCCCAGGAGCCGGCCGATGTCTTCCCACGACCAGCCCAGCGCCCGGGCGTTGCGAACCTGGAGCTCCTCCAGCGACTCCAGGAGGACCCGAAGGGATGCCACGGCGGCAAGACCGGCCCGAGGATCCCGGCTGGCCGCCTCACCGGCCAGCTTGGTGGCCTGTTTCATGCGTCAATCTTAGTTGACGCCTGGGTCGTTCGTCAAGTCAGGTTGACGCTACCAGCGGATCTTCAGGTGGCGGGCGGCCCGGGCCTCATCGAGGCGGCGCACGGGCGTCGTCACCGGCGCCTGGCGCAGGACCTCGGGATTCTCCCTGGCCTCCCGCGCCGCCTGGAGCATGGCGTCGGCGAAGGCGTCCAGGGTCTCCTTGGACTCCGTCTCGGTCGGTTCGACCATCATCGATTCCTCGACGATCAGCGGGAAGTACACGGTCGAGGGATGGAAGCCCAGGTCGATGAGGCGCTTGGCCACGTCCATGGCCCGGACACCGTGGGCCTTGAGCGGCTTGGCCGTGGCCACGAACTCGTGCATGGGCGGACCGGAGAAGGCCAGCGGATACTCCCCCTTCACCCGCTCGGCCAGGTACCGGGCGTTGAGGACCGCTCGCTCGGCGACCTCGCGGAGGCCGTCGCCACCGTTGCCGAACACGTACGCGTACGCCCGGACCAGGACGCCGAAGTTCCCGTGGAACCCGTGGACCCGGCCGATGGACTGCGGCCTGTCGTGGTTCAGGCGGAACGTTCCGTCGTCCTTCCGCTCCACCACGGGAGCGGGAAGGAACGGCACCAGGCGGTCTCGTACGGCAACCGGTCCGGCACCGGGCCCGCCGCCCCCGTGGGGGGTGGCGAACGTCTTGTGCGTGTTCATGTGCACGATGTCGAAGCCCATGTCGCCGGGCCGGACCCGTCCCAGGATCGCGTTCAGGTTCGCGCCGTCGTAGTACAGGAGGCCCCCGACCTCGTGCATGGTCCGGGCGATCTCCTGGATGTCCTCCTCGAACAGCCCCAGCGTGTTCGGGTTGGTGATCATCAGGCCGGCCACGTCGTCGTCCACCAGCTTGACCAGGGCGGACAGGTCGACCAGCCCCCGGGCGTCCGACGGCACCGTGGCCACCTCGTAGCCCGCCATCCGCACCGACGCCGGGTTCGTGCCGTGGGCGGAGTCGGGGATGACGATGCGCCGGCGGGGGTCGCCGTTCCGTTCGTGGTACGCCCGCATGATCAGCAGGCCGGTGAGCTCCCCCGACGCGCCGGCGGCGGGCTGGAACGTGGCCCCGGCCATCCCGGTCAGCTCACAGAGCTCGCGCTCGAGCCGCCACAGCAGCTCCAGCGCGCCCTGGACCGTCGCTTCCGGCTGGAGAGGATGGAGCCGTTGGAACCCGGGCAGCCCCGCGGCCGTCTCGGCAACCTTGGGGTTGTACTTCATCGAGCACGAGCCCAGCGGGTAGAAACCGGTGTCCACACCGTAGTTCCGCTGGGCCAGCCGGGTGAAGTGACGGACCAGATCGCGCTCCGCGACCTGCGGCAGCGCGGCCGTCTCGCTCCGCCGATGCTCTGGCGGGATATCCGCGGCGGGAACGTCGAGTGACGGGAACGAGGACGCCCGGCGCCCGGGCCTGGACAGCTGCCGCAGCGTCACCGGAAGATCGGGATCGCCGGTCCGTACCGGTGCGCCGGTGTGGGGGGCGGGCCGGGTCGCCTCGGTCACCCCATCACCTCCCGCAGCGACTCGGCCAGGCGATCGATCTCTTCTTTCGTCCTTCGCTCGGTGCACGCCACGACGAGGGCATCGCCCCGCTCCACCTCCACCAATGGCCCGACCAGGAATCCCCGTTGCGTCAGCTCGTCTCGGATCGTCGACGCCACTCCATCGTTGAACGACAGCGCGAATTCCTTGAAGAACGGGACGTCGGGATGGACCAGGTCGACGCCGGGGATGGCGGTCAGTCGCTCCGCGGCGTACCGGGCCTTCGCCGCGCAGGCCTCCCCCAGCTCGACCAGCCCCTCGGGCCCCAACCAGGCCAGGTACACCGCGGCGGCGATGGCCATCAAGGTCTGGTTCGTGCAGATGTTCGACGTCGCTTTCTCCCGGCGGATGTGCTGCTCGCGGGCCTGGAGGGTCAGGACGTAGCCGGGCCGGCCCTCGACGTCCACGGTCTCGCCGGAGATGCGCCCCGGCATCCGGCGAACGTCCTGCGCCCGAGCCGCGATCACGCCGAGGTACGGGCCGCCGAAGTTCAGGTGGTTGCCCAGCGGCTGGCCCTCGCCCACCGCGATGTCGGCACCGAGCTCGCCGGGCGGGGCCAGCACCCCCAGGGACAGGGGGTCGAACACCTGGATGGCCCGGGCCCCGCTCTCGTGCGCCCGGTCGAACAGCTCGCGAGCCGGTTCCAGCTCCCCCAACACGTTGGGATGCTGGACGATCAGACAGGCCACGCCGTCACCGTTCCCCTCGGGGCGCAGGAGCTCCGGCTCGTACCCCGCTCCCCTCCCATAGGTGCGCAGCGCTTCCACATACCGAGGGTCGATGCCCTCCGACAACACCACCCGGTCCCGGCCGGTGGCCCCCATGGCCATGTGCACCGCTTCGACCAGCGCGGTGGGCCCGTCGTACAGCGAGGCGTTGGACACCTCCAGCGCGGTGAGGTCGCAGATCATCGACTGGTACTCGAACAGGGACTGAAGGACGCCCTGGGACAGCTCGGGCTGGTACGGCGTGTACGACGTCTGCAGCTCCGATCGCCCGGCCAGGGCCCACACCACCGCCGGGACGTAGTGGTCGTACGCTCCCCCGCCCGCGAAGCACACCAGGTCGTCGGCGCTGCGGTTCCGCGACGCCAGGGCCCGCAGGTCGTCCAGCAGCTCCATCTCGGACACGCCCGATGGGATGTCGAGCGGCCGGTCGAGCAGGATCTCGGACGGGATGTGGGTGTACAGGTCGTCGGGCGTGCGAAGGCCGAGGGACGAGAGCATGTCCCTGACGTCTGCGTCGGTGTGAGGCGCGAATCGCAACGTTTACCCGCCGTGAGGCGGGCGTATCCTACCGGAAGCGGGGCTCAGCCCGAGCCGGCGGCGTCGCGCTGGTCCTCCAGCCCGTACTTGGTGACCAGCGACAGGTAATCGCGCTGGTAGAAGATCTTGCACTTCACATCGGGGTACAGCTCCATGAGCCGGCGGACCTTCCGGTTCTTCCTGGTCACCAGCTTCTGGTTCATCGTGGTGATCTCGATGTACAGGTCGTATGCCGGAAGGTAGAAATCGGGCGTGAACTGCTGGATGACGTTGCCGTTCCGATCCCATTCCAGGTCGAACGACTTGGGCTCGTAGTCGTAGTCGATGCGGTAGAAGTCAAGCAGCCGGGCGAATTGGCGCTCGCTCGCGTGGGCGAACGGCAGGTCGTCGCTCCTGGGTCGGTCGGGCGCCTCGGCGCTCTGCCTCAAGCGCCTCCGGCCCGCGCCGCGGCCCTGGTCGTCCTGCGGACGGAGCCCTCCACGTCGTTCCATACCTTGTCGACGGCGATGCCGAACACGCCCTGGCCCCGCTGAAGGAGGTCCATGACCTCGTCGGGAGACTCGAGGGCGTAGATGCCGCTGCCATCGGACATCAAGGTGACCCCGTGGGGCGACTTCTTGAGCTGATCGCGGAGGAACCCGATGGCCTTGCGGATGCGCTGGAGGGAGATGCCTGCGTCCAGGAGCTTCTTGATGACCTTCAGCTCCACCAGGTCCTGGAAGGAGTACAGACGCTGGGTCCCCGATCCCCCGGCGTCCCGCACGCTGGGCCGCACCAACGCGGTCCGGGCCCAATAGTCGAGCTGGCGGTACGAGATGCCGACGATCCGTTGCACGTCGGGGATGCGGAAGCCCTCGTCCTCGCTCATCACACCTCCGTAATTACGAGCGCGTCGGCCAGCGTAGCGCCGGCCTGGAAGGGTGTCAATGACCGGGGTGAATGACTAGCTGCCTTCGGTGAAATCCTCGGGCTTCACGTTCTCCAGGAACTGCCGGAACTTCTGGAGCTCTTCCTCCTGCTCCTCTTCCTCCCGGATGACGATGCTTGCTTCGCTGAGCACTTCCTCGTCGGCGAAGATCGGCACTCCCAACCGGACACCGAGCGCGATGGCGTCGCTGGGCCGAGACGAGATCTCGTACGTGGTTCCGTTCTGGGCCAGCTCGAGGACGGCGTAGAACGTACCCTCCCGGAGCTCGGTGATCAGGACCTTCTGCACCTGGACCGCGAGCTCGTCGAGCATGTTCTTCATCAGGTCGTGGGTCATGGGTCGGGCGGTGACGACGCCCTGGAGGGCGAAGGCGATCGCCGTGGCTTCCGAGGTGCCGATCCAGATCGGGAGATACCGCTCGCCCTGTTGTTCCTTGAGCAGCACGATGGGCTGATTCCCGGGCAACTCGACCCGAACCCCGACAAGATTCATCTCGATCATCGGCAAATCCAATGTATCCCCTCCCCCCAGGTGCGGCAACCGAAATGATTTCGTTACGTCGTCTGGCCGTCTTCGAGGAGCGGAGCAAGCGCCAT
>DASZKM010000099.1:0-40005 GCA_035947055.1 Actinomycetota bacterium | reverse complement strand
CCGAGATCGGCGCCCATGACTCAGGAGGGATGCTCCACGTGTACGTCGACGATTCGAAGGAGTACGAGGCGGTCACCAGCACAGAGACCATGCTGGGAGTGCCCGACGGGACCCACACCATCCGAGTGGTCCTCTCCGATGCGAATCATCAGGAGACGTCGGTCAGCGACTCGGTCAGCGTCTCGGTATCCGGCGCTCCTCCCACGGTGTGCTGCGGGCTGCCCAAGCAGACCGGTGGCCCGGAGGATCCCGGGGGGACGGGGGAGACGGATGATGGTACGGCCGATACCGGCGGCGGGGGATACGACTACAACTACTAGGGCCGCTCCCGGGTAGCGGCGCGGCGAGCCGGCGGCGTCAGACCGAGAAAGAGTCCCCGCACGCGCACTCGTTCACGGCGTTGGGGTTGTGAACCTTGAGGCCGCCGCCCAGCAGCGCGTCGTTGAAGTCGAGCGTCGAGCCCCGGACGATCGGAACCGAGCGGGGATCGATCAGCACCCGCAGACCGTGGCCGTCCACGATCTCGTCATCCGGTGCGGGAGCCTCCTCCAGCGACAGCCGGTAGGAGAACCCGTTGCATCCGCCCGCCGTCACCCGCAGCCGAAGGCACGCGCCGGGCTGGCCCTCTCGCTCGGCCAGGCTCCGCGTCTTGGCGGCAGCCTTCTCGGTGACTGTGATGACGTCGGACGTTCGAGTGGCTTCCATCTCGGCTCTGATGGTATCAGGGGCCGATGGATCTGGGACTTTCCGGGCGTCCCGCATTGGTGGCGGCCGCCAGTCGCGGCCTGGGCAAGGCCTGTGCCATGTCCCTGGCCGCCGAGGGCGCCAAGGTGGCCATCTGCGCCCGGGATCAACGCCCCCTGAAGGCCGCCCGCGACGAGATCGCCGCGGCGACGGGGTCGACCGTGGCGGCCATCCCGGCCGACGTCGCTGTGGAGGAGGATGCCCGCCGGTTCGTGCACGAGGCCTCCTCTCAGCTGGGCGGGTGCCAGATCCTGGTGGCCAACGCCGGGGGGCCGGCGGCGGGACGGTTCGAAGATCTCGGCGACGACGACTTCCGCAAGGCCCTGGACCTCAACCTGTTCTCGACGCTGCGGATGGCGCGGGAGGCCCTTCCGCTCATGCGTCAGGCTGGATACGGTCGCATCGTCGTCATCTCGTCCATCGCGGTGAAGCAGCCCATCCCCGATCTCGTCTTGTCGAATTCGGTCCGGGCGGCGGTGATCGGGTGGGTCAAGACGCTGTCCGATGAGGTGGCCTCGGCGGGGATCACCGTCAACGCGGTCATGCCCGGACGGGTGCTGACCGATCGGGTGAGATGGCTCGTGGAGCAGCGGATTCGTGACACCGGCCAGCCGGTCGAGCAGGCCCTGCAGGAGGAGGCCGACCGAGTTCCGGTTGGGCGGTTCGGACGGCCCGAGGAAGTGGGCGACGCGGTGGCGTTCCTGGCCTCGGAGCGCGCCGGCTACATCACCGGCGTGTCGCTCTTGATCGACGGCGGTCTGTACCGAGGACTGCTGTGACGACCGTTGAGTGACATCGCTACCGTTCTCAGGCGTGCGCTCCAGCCGGCCGATGCAGATCCGGACCTTCCCGAGGGAACACCCGCCGCAGTCGTCGTCCCCCTGTTGGACCTCGACGAGCCCACGTTGTTGTTCACCCGGCGCACGGACCTGGTCCGCGACCACAAGGGAGAGATCTCCTTCCCGGGAGGGGTGCGCCACGCCGACGACCCCGACCTGATGACCACCGCTCTCAGGGAGACTGAGGAAGAGCTGGGGATCGGACGGGACGCGTTCGAGATCGTCGGGGCCCTGGCTCCGGTTCAGACGTTCGTCTCCGGCTACGTGATCGCTCCGTTCGTCGGTGTTCTGGCCCGGCGCCCCACGCTGCGGCCCAGCCCGGTGGAGATCGAGGAGGTACTGGAGCTCGGCGTGGCCGGGCTGGCATCGGAAGAGCGGAAAGTCGTCCCGGACGGGGCACCTCCCGGGCTGCCACCGATGTACGTCTACGAGATGGGTGGGCAAATCGTGTGGGGAGCCACGGGACGGATCGTCCACGGCTTCCTGGAAGTCCTCCGCGAGGGAGGCTGGATCAAGAAGGAGGAATGACCATGCAGACGTGGGAGTACGCGACGGTGCCGCTCATCGAGCACGCCACGCAGGAGATCCTCAACAACTGGGGGGAAGACGGGTACGAGCTGGTGACCGTGGTTCAGGGCCCCCAGGGGATCGTCGCCTATCTCAAGCGGCCGAAGAGCTAGGGAAGAGCCCGGGGGTCGAGGTCGCTAGACACGCGCCCCGGTGCTCAGCCCGTCGGCGCGTTGCTCGAGCATCCGGCGCACGGCGCGGCGCTCCTGACGGCGAACCATGAACCGAGCCATGGCCAGGGCCAGCCGAGGGCGGCTCGGTCGACGAACCTCCACCGCGATCTGTGCCTGGGCCATCGTTCACCCTCCTTCTTCCTGGTTCCTTGCGCCCCCCGCCCGGCGGCGGAGGCGCTCAGCCCTCTCTGACTGACCGTCGGTCAGTTTAACTGACCAGTGGTCAGTCTGTCAAGAGGGGGGCTCAGCCTGGAGGGGGTTGGGCCGAGGAGAGCTACGGAGCAAGCGCCTTGCGGACCAGCTCCTTCGCGGCGGCCACGAACCGATCCCGGTCGATGGGGGGGCCGTAGAGGATCCCGTGGGTCAGCGCGCCATCGAAAGCGTGGTGGATGAACCGACCGAGCAGCTCGGGATCTGACGTCCGGAACACACCCGCCTGGATACCGGCCTGGATCCCGGCCGCGAACATCGCATCGACCTTGGCCTCACATTCGGCGAAGAGCTGGGAGCTCTCGGGGGCCAAGCCCTCCTGGACGATGACGTGGATCATGTCCTTCCGCTCCAGCATGAAGTCCGTGAAGCTCTCGATGATGCTGTCCGCCAGGGCCCACCAGTCCTCCCGGCCGACGCGCTCGTAGTGGGAGGTGGCATGGGCCAGGACGTCGTTGACGAACCGCTCCTTCAGGGCACCGAGCAGATTCTCCTTGGACGTGAAGTACAGGTAGAAGGTGCCCTTGGCCACACCGGCCGACTGGGTGATGTCGGAGACGGTCGTCCGCGCGATGCCCTTTTCCACGAAGACGCGCACGGCGGCGTCCATCAGCTCCTGCCGGCGTACGTCGGGCTGCTTGGTGACTCGCTTGCGCTGGGTGTTGACCGTCATGACTGACCCAAAGTCACTATACCTCGCGCCGGTTGTGAAGAGCTCCGGATGACCGGCACCACCGGGCCTCGCGCCGTCCGATTTCGCGTTGAGGGGACCTTCGTCTTACACTGCGCGCGGCTTGGCCGAGATCCGGCGGGAGCCCGCCCGCAGGCGCGCCGCTGAATACGCCGGCCTGGTTCTGTCGGTCATCGTGCTGGCAGCCGGGCTGACGGCCATCGTCGCCCGCCCCGTGACCGCCTCCCAGTTCGCCACCCTGCATCCCATCACCGGGACGGTCGAGGTGGCCCGTGGCGGTGACGCGTTCGGCAGTGGGTCCGAGGGAGCCACGCTTCGCGAGGGCGACGTGATCCGGACGGGGGATGACGGAAGCGCCGAGATCGAGTTCTTCGACGGCAGCGTCACCGTCCTGGACCGCGATACCACCGTGAGCCTGGAGCGCGTGGCCGACATCGAAGACACGCCGGGCAGCAAGCTCATCGAGAGCGATGTCCAGTCAGGCCGAACCTTCCACCAGGTCCAGGACAGCCGTGATCCCGACAGCTACTTCGAGGTCGAAGCGGGCGGAACTGTGGCCGTCGGCGAGGGAGCCTTCGTGGTGAGCCGGCTGCTCACGGGCCTGGTCGCCGTGTGGGTGCTCCCTGACGGGCAACCGGAGGTCGGAACCGTAAGCCTTGAGCTCGAGGACGAGGGGAGGTTGAGGGTTGGCGAAGGCCAGGGCGCAACGGTGTTCAAGACGGGCAGGCTCGGGGCCCCGTTCCGGCTGACGGATGCCCACCTGACCGACGAATGGGTGCGGTCCAACCTGTGCTCAGAAGCCCCCGAACTCGAGCTGTGCGCTCCGCCCGAGGAAACCCCGACCCCCAAGCCGGCGCCCCAGCGGCCGCCCCCGAAGGAGCAACCGACCGACGCCCAGCCATCCGCCGAGGGTGAAGCACCCATCGAGGGCGAGGTGGCTCCGGCCGCGCCCCTGGCGTTCGTGACGGTTGCCGCCGCACCCGAGGTGGACGTCATCGGCGGTCCCCGGCGGGTGGTGGACGCCAAACGGGCCAGGTTCCGGTTCGCAAGCGCCGGTCCGGTCGCCTTCTTCGAGTGCTCGCTCGATGGAGGCGGGTTCCGGCGGTGCGAGTCGCCGCAGCGATACCGTGACCTGACGGATGGGACGCACGTCGTCCTGATCCGGGCGGTGGATCCCTCCGGGAACCCCGGCCCCGTGGCGCGGCGCCGGTGGCGAGTCGACACGGCCGCCCCGGACACCGTCATTTCCGGTCCCACGCTGATCTCCGGCGGCACCCAGGCGCTGTTCGCCTTCGAATCATCGGAACGCGGCTCTACCTTCCGGTGCGCGTTGGACGGGGGGCCATTCCTCGCGTGCGCGAGTCCCGCGGAGTACGCGGGCCTGGGGCCCGGTCTCCACACGTTCCAGGTTCGGGCCCGGGACCGGGCCGGGAACGTCGATCCGACTCCGGCAACCTTCTCGTGGACGGCGGAGGGAGTGGCGTCATTCTCGGTTCGCGTGGTTACGGAGGCGAGGGCGTCGCAGGACCGCGCCGAGGAGCGTCCGCCCACGGTGGGAGGGTCCGGAGGCGGATCCGCCGATGGGCCTCAGGTCCACACGTCCAGCGTCGTGGACGAGGTGGGTTCTCTGAGCCCGCCGACCTCGCAAGCTGACATCGGCGGCGTGACCGGTGACGTCCTGGCGAGCAGCGAGTCGGTTTCTCGATCAATAGGCCTGTAGGACCCGCACAATTAGGGCGAATCCGTCGCCCGGCGCGCGAAATACGTCGGCCTGCGACTGTCGGACGCTTGACCTTCAGTCGTTCGGCTGGGTAGCGTCATGGGGCTAGCGCCCACATAAGGAGGACTGCCATGTCCGCGCCATCCAGGAAGCGCTCGCTTCTCGCACGACTCGCAGCTTTCTCCGCCGTTTCGGTCGTCTATGCCACGGTTGTCTTCGGGGCAGGCCCGGCTCCCGGCATGGTCGACCGGGGATCGGAAGGCGTTGCCGATCTCACGTCGGATGCCTTCCTCGCCTCTCAGGCATTGATCGCATCATCCGGGTCCGAGAGCGGGACGACGGCAGGAACGCCGGTAGCCACTGCGTCCTCCTCGGGCTCGTCCGGGTACGCCGGGACCACGGGAACGGCCTCGTCTGGCGCGACCAGGTTCCAGCAGGGCCCCGGCGACCAGGACGGGGACGGCGTTCCTGATGGTGAAGACAACTGCCGCACCGCCCCGAACTCCGAGCAGCACGACTCGGATGGCGACGGCTTCGGAGACGCCTGCGACCGGCCAGAACGGCGAGGAGAGGGAGACGGCTGCCCGGACAGGTGCAAGGACTTCTATGGCAAGTGCATCTGCAAGCCGTGCAAGGACAACCACGAGGGCAATCGAGAGAACGTCCAGCCCGACAACTGGGACGGGGACGTCGATGGCGACTGGGATGGCGACGGTGAGCGCGTCGGCGGCTGGGACGGAGACGTCGACGGTGATTGGAACGGGGACGGCGACAGCGACGTGGGAACGTCCGCCGGGGGAACGTCCGCCGGTCTTCCGTAGGCATTGGGGACAGGCCCACCGGTCGCGTGACCAGTCGGCCCTTGTAGGGCCGGACCGATACACTTCGGCTCGTGGCCGTTCTGGAGTCCAAGCGCGCCCGGGTAGCGGCGACCGCGTCGATCGGTGTTCTCGCGGTGATCCTCGCCGCCGTCGTGCTCACGGCCGGGCCCGCCACGGCGAAGGAGTTCGCTACCCTCCGCACCCTTGCGGGCCACGTCGAAGTCCAGGGGAGGGGTGAACCATCCGCTGTCCCGGCCTCCGACGGACAGACGCTGCGGGCGGGGGACACGGTACGAACCGGGCCGAACGGCCTCGCAGAGA
This sequence comes from Actinomycetota bacterium, assembly GCA_035947055.1. Taxonomy (GTDB): domain Bacteria; phylum Actinomycetota; class UBA4738; order UBA4738; family CALAEC01; genus DASZKM01. The sequence goes on along the minus strand of DASZKM010000099.1, from coordinate 33,919 downwards.
TCGCCTACTTCGATGGCAGCCTGACGCGGCTCGACCACGACACGAGCTTTACCCTGCGTGCACTCTCCAGCCTGCCGGGGATCCCGGGTAGCAAGCTCATCACGGCTGCTCAAAGCGCCGGACGAACCTTCCAGCGCGTCACCGAGATCACGGATTCCGAGAGCCGGTTCGACGTCACCACTCCCACCGCCACTGCATCGGTTCGGGGAACCTCCTGGATCCTGACGTCGCTTCCCAGCGGTGGGTTCGTGGTGTGGGTTCTGCCGGATGACGACCCGGATCAGCTCAGCGAACTGGTCATCGTCCTGCTAGACGGATCCTCGATCGTCGTCCAGGAGAACCAGGGGTTGATGGTGTTTCCGGACGGCAGTGCCGGCGAGCTCTTCGACCTGGGGCCGGGCCAGCTGGAGGACCCCTGGACCCAGCTGAACCGGTGTCTCGAGGCCGCGCGGCTGACGGAGTGCTTGGGGAGCGGCGAAGAGCAGCCCCCGAGGAGTAACGACGAGGCGAAGCGCCCACGAGACAACACCCCGGATCTCGAGACGCCCCCATCCCCGTTCCCAGAGGAGAGCCCCGGGGAAACAGACCCGGTCGCAACGGACGATGGCAACCCGAATGGCGGCGCGGGCGGACGAGGGACCGGCGGTGGTAATCCTTCCCCGGGTCCTCCCGCTCCCCCTCCCGGTCCTCCACCCCCGCCACCACCCGCACCTCCCGACAGCGACGGGGACGGGGTACCCGACGCCCGTGACAACTGTGTGTCGGTCTCCAACCCCGACCAGCAGGACTCCGATGGGGACGGGTTCGGCGATGCGTGCGACAGCCCGGAGGAAACCCCTCCGATCCCGCCCCCTCCATCGGGGTGAGCAGGTAACTACGCCGAAAATGGCCCCAAAGGGCTATTAGCGGCTGCCCGGCTCCCCGATACACTCCGCCCGCGTGCTCTTGGGCTCCCGAAAGAACCAGTGGATCGCCGGCTTCACCGCGGCCGCGGTGGTGGCGTTGTTCGCCGTTCTCGTGGTGGTCACCGCCGGCCCGGCCACGGCGAAGGAATTCGCCACCCTGCACCCTCTGGAAGGCGTCGTCGAGGTACAGAAGGCGGGTGAAGGGGGTTTCGCAGCCGGTGCGGAGGGTCAGGCGCTTCGGGCCGGGGACACGGTGCGGACGGGATCGGATGGGCTCGCGGAGATCGAGTACTTCGACGGCAGCATCACTCGTCTAGACCACGACACGACGTTCGCCCTCCGTGAGCTCTCCAGCGACCCGGAGATCCCGGACAGCAAGGTCATCGAGGCGACCCAGAGCGAAGGCCGCACCTTCCAGCGGGTGACGGAGATCACCGACTCCGAGAGCCGGTTCGATGTCATCACCCCCACAGCCACGGCTTCGGTCCGCGGCACGGATTGGATCCTGGTCCTCCTGCCGGACGGCGGGTTCCTCGTGTGGGTTCTTCCCGATGACACGCCGGGGCTCAGCGAGGTCGTAGTCATCCTGCAGGACGGAACCGAGGTCGTCGTCACGGAGGGTCAGGGCCTGCAGGTGTTCGGCGATGGCCGGGCCGGGGATCCGTTCGATCTCACGGATGAGGAACTGCTCGACCCGTGGACGCTTCTGAACCTGTGCACGCTCGAGGAGGAGGGTGTGCCGTTCTGCCCGTCCGACCCGGCGGTGAACGGCGGCCAGGAAGAAGAAGAAGAGGACCGGCCGAGGGCAAGGAGGTTCTCGTCCTCGGAGACGTCCGTGGAGTTGCCAGCGGTCCAGGTCCCCGAGAAGATCGGGGGCGGTAATGAGCCAGACGGGCCCGGTGGAGGCCCGCCGCCCGGGCCGCCTCCACCGCCTCCGCCGCCTCCGCCGCCTCCGCCGGTCCAGCCTCTGGACAGTGACCAGGATGGGGTGCCCGACGACACGGACAACTGCAACGGAGCGGCGAACCCGGATCAGACCGACTCCGACGGCGATGGATACGGCGACGCCTGCGATGCGCCACCGCGGGCGCCCCATGACTGCCCCGTGATTGACGGCTTCGGACCGCTCGGCCATTGCGAGCCCGAGCCGGATCCGTGCGACTTCGGATCGCTCGGTCTCTGTCCCGATCCGTGCCAAAACCTCCGGGCGGAGGCGGTCATCCTGGGCTTTTGCCCCGAGCCGCGGTGAGCAGCGGCCGGGGATAGACTCGGCCGCCGTGACCTTCACCTCCGAATCGCTCGCCCGGTGACCCCCGGTTGAAGCGCACACCCGCCTTCCGTCTCGTTACCTCCGCCCTGATCGCGGCGGCCGTTGGCGTTCTCACCTGGAGCGGGATCTCGGCAGGCATCTTTCAGAACGCTCAGCTTCGACTGACCGATGGCCTGTTCCCCGCGGTGGCCGCCGACCCGCGCATCGTGGTCGTGGCGGCTGACGAGCGAAGCCTGGATGCGATCGGCCGGTGGCCGTGGGACCGATCGGTGCACGCCCGGCTCATCGACGCCCTCCGCAAGGGCGGGGCTGCGCTCATCGGGTACGACGTCACCTTCAGCGAACCGAGTGACCCCGCACAGGACGCCGACCTGGCCCGAGCGATCGGTGAAGCGGGAAACGTGGTCCTGGCGGGCAATGCCTCCTTCGACCAGCGTCTCGGCGACGTGCCCCGCGCCGCGACCCTGGAGGTGCCGATCCCAGAGCTGGCCGCCGCCGCCGCCGCAGTGGCGCACGCCAACGTGATCCCCGACCCCGACGGCATCGTCCGGGCGCTCCCCCCGGTGATCGAGACGCCCGACCGCCAGTTCCTGTCCGGACTGTCCTTCGCCCTCTTCCAACTCGATCAAGGCCTCGAGGGCCCACCGATCCTCCGACCCGACGGGGTACAGGTAGGAAGCGCGCTGATCCCAACGGGCCGAGGACACCTCCTGGAGGTGAACTACGCGGAGGGGTTCCCCGTCTATTCGGTGTCCGACGTCATCGACGGCACGCTTCCGGTCCACGCGTTCCGAGGGAAGATCGTGCTGGTCGGGGCCACAGCCCTTGGCTTGGGCGATCTGCGGCTCACTCCGCTGGACAAGTCCACCGGCCAACCGGGGGTGATGGTCCACGCCAACGCGCTGAACACCATGGTCAGCGGGCGGTTCCTGTTCCCCGCCGCCCGCGGTGCGACGGTGGCGTGGGCGGCGGTGGTGGCCCTCTTGGTCGCGCTCATCGTTGCGTTTGTCCGGGTGTGGCTGTCGCCGATCGCGGCGCTGGCTATCGGAGCGGCGTACTTCATGGTGGCGTTTCGCCGTTTCGATGAGGGCAACGTGATGAACCTCGTCTACCCGGCGCTGGCGGTCCTCGTCGCGTACATCGCCGCGCTCAGCGTCCGGTACTTCACCGAGGAGCGAGAACGCCGCCGGGTCACGCGCGTGTTCGGCCGGTACGTGGCAAAGGACGTGGTGGAGGAGGTCCTGTCGGCTCCGGAGCGTGCATTGGCCACATTGGAAGGCGCGTCACGCCCGCTGTCCGTTCTGTTCGCCGACCTTCGTGGGTTCACCGCAGCATCCGAGGGCGCGGAGCCGACCGAGGTGGTCAAGGCGCTCAACGCGTATCTCGACGCCATGGTCCGCGCGGTGAACGAGGAACGGGGGACCATCGACAAGTTCATGGGGGACTGCGTCATGGCTTTCTGGGGCGCGCCCAGAGCCGAGCCGCAGCACGCCCAGCGCGCGGTCCGGGCCGCGATGCGGATGCTGGACTACATCGAGCGGGCCGTGGCCCGCGGCGAGACGGCGGGGCTCCAGGTGCAGGGATGCGGGGTGGGCATCTCCACCGGGGAGGCGGTGGTTGGCAACATCGGGTCCACCGAGCGGCTGGACTACACGGTTATCGGCGACACGGTGAACACCGCGAGCCGGATCTGCGGCGTGGCGGGCCCGGGCCAGGTGGTGGTCACCGAGCGGACAGCGAACCTACTGGATGGCGACCTCCGTCTCGCCCCGCTGCCACCGCTGCACGTGAAGGGGAAGACCGAGCGGCTGAAGGTCTTCCAGGTGCTCCGGGAGGGACAGGAGCCGCCTCGATTCGCCGAGGGGGCCACGCTGGAGGCCACCGAGGAGAAGGGTCACTTCGATCAGCAGCTGGCACCGGACAAGGCTGCGGGCTACGCGCCCATCGAGCCGGTGACCTCGGCGAAGCGGCGGAAACGCTAGTCGCCGGGCGACATGTCCGACCTGCCCTGCGCCTCCAGGGCGTGGGCCAGGTCCTCCACCAGATCGTCGGGGTGCTCGATCCCCACGGACAGGCGGATCAGGGCGGGAGGCACCTCCAGCGGTGAGCCGGCCACGCTGGCGTGGGTCATCGGGCCGGGGACCTCGACCAGTGACTCCACGCCTCCGAGCGACTCCCCGAGGAAGAACAGGCGGGTGGACTCCGCCACTCGTACCGCTTCCTCCGCGCTTCCCATCTCGAACGAGACCATCCCCCCGAAGTCGCGCATCTGCCGGGCTGCCACGTCGTGGCCCGGATCGGTGGCTAGCCCGGGGTAATGGACGCGCTCGACCTTGGGGTGGGAGTCCAGGAACTCCGCCACCTGTCGGGCGCCGCGACAGTGCGCCTCCATGCGAACAGCCAGGGTCTTGACCCCCCTCAGTGCCAGGTAGCAATCCATCGGGCCGGGGACCGCACCCAGCGCGTTCTGCAGGAACCGCAGTCGCTCCGCCATCTCATCGTCGTTGAGAACCAGGGCCCCGCCGACCAGGTCGGAGTGTCCGCCGAGATATTTCGTCACCGAGTGGACGACGACGTCGGCGCCAAGCTCGAGCGGCCGCTGGAGGTACGGCGTGGCGAACGTGTTGTCCACTACACATCGGGCCCTGGCTTCGTGGGCCACCTCGGCGGCCTCGGCGATGTCGATCACCTTGAGAAGCGGGTTGGTGGGAGTCTCCACCCACACCACCTTCGTCTCATCGCGGACGGCCTTGCGCAGCGCGTCCGGATCGGTCAGATCGGCGGTGTCGAAGGCCACGCCCCAGTCCGACAGGACCCGGGCCAGGAGGCGGTAGGTGCCGCCGTACACGTCGTCGGGGATGACCACGTGATCGCCCGGGGCCAGCAACAGGAGGAGCGTCGACTCGGCGGCCATGCCCGAGGCGAAGCACAGCCCATGCATGCCGCCCTCCAGGGAGGCCAGCGCGACCTCGAGCGCTTCCCGGGTGGGGTTGCCTCCCCGCGCGTAGTCGAACCGCTTGGGGCGCCCCACGCCCTCCTGGGCGTACGTCGAGGTCTGGTAGATGGGAACGTTCACGGCGCCGTGCAGGGGCTCGGGTTCCTGTCCCGCGTGGATGGCCCTGGTCTCGAAACGGTCGTCGCTCATGCCGGACCCCGAGCGTAGCGGCCGGCGGGAAGCTCGGGCACCGGCAACACGATGAACCCGTCGAGCGGATCTCCGACGGCGACGGTGCGGCCGCGGAGCGCGGCTATCCCGGTGAGCGCGGCCAGCGCGGCATCCACCTGGTCCGACGAGCGCAAGGCTTCGACCCGGACGCCGTTCGCCCGCAGGATGTCGCGGCGCCACCGCAGCTTCGACGTGCCCGGCGGCGGCAGCATGCCGGCCAGGACCACGGCACTGGCGTGGGAGAACGCCTCGATGGAGCGCTCTGTGGCGGGGCCCGGGCCTCCGAGCGGATACCCCCGGCCCTCCGTGACTCGGAACACTTCGATGGCCACCCGAACCCATTCGTAGAACGGATGGCCGATGCCTCTCGCGGCCGTCGGTGTGGCATAGCTGCGGATGCCCAGACGAAGCAGATCCCGCTCGGCTCGCCGCGACCTACCCTGGGCCGCCCACCGCGGTGGCCCGTCGACGGCCACCACGTCGGGCCGGAGCTTCTCGACGACGTCCGGAAGGGCCGTGACGTCCACCCCTCGAGCCGTCGCCCGCGGCTCGAGCGACTCGTCGAGCAGGACGAGATCCAGCCCCTTCCGGACTCCAACGTCGATCCCCAGCGACCGCACTAGGGAGCAACCCGCCGCCGGTGGGCCAGGTATTCGAGGAGGTCCGACCGGGTCAGCACGCCCAGGGCCCGCCCGTCCTGGGTGACCAGCACGGCTGTGGCGTTCTGCAGGTGCTCGAATGCCACTTCGATGGGATCGCGACCTTCGACCAGGGGGAGCGGCGGGCCCATCACCTCCGCCACGTCGGCTTGCAGCGCGTCAGGGTCGCGGAAGATCCGTCCCAGCAGATCTCGCTCCTGGATGCTTCCCACCACGCCGGCCACCTCGTCCGACTCCTGCCGGCTCACGGGGGCCTGGGAGATCCCGTACTCCTGCAGGGTGTCGATGGCGTGGCGGACCTTCTCGTGCGCGCCGACGGAGACCAGCGGCGGAACCTCGCCGTGCTTCGCGGCCAGCACCTCCTCCACCCGGACGATCTCCGGGCGTTCGACGAACCCGTACTGGAGCATCCACGTCTCCGAGTACAGCTTCGACAAATAGTTGCGTCCCGTGTCCGGGAAGACCACCACCATTGTGGCGTCCTCGTCGAGCTCCTTGGCCACCTCCAGGGCTGCGAACAGCGCGGTCCCGGACGACCCACCGACCAATATCCCTTCCTTCCGGGTGATGGCCCGGGCCGTCACGAACGAGTCCCGGTCCGAGACCCGGACGTAACGATCGACGACGGAAGGATCGAAGGTCTGCGGCCAGAAGTCCTCGCCGATCCCTTCCACGAGGTACGGGCGAGGCTCATCGCCGGAGAACACCGAGCCTTCCGGATCGGCTCCCACCACCACCATGTCCGGCTTCTGCTCCTTGAGGTATCGGCCCGTACCGGTGATGGTCCCACCGGTGCCCACCCCGACCACCAGCACGTCGATCTTCCCGGCGGTCTGCTCCCAGATCTCGGGCCCGGTGGTCTCGTAGTGGGCGGCCGGGTTCTCCGCGTTGAAGTACTGGTTGGGCTGGAACGCACCGGGGATCTCTTCGGTCAGCCGGTCGGCAACGCGGTAGTACGACTCCGGGGATTCCGGCGCCACGGCGGTGGGAGTGATGACCACCTCGGCGCCGTACGCGCGGAGCAGCGCCACCTTTTCCTGGCTCATCTTGTCGGGCATCACGAAGATGCACCGATAGCCCTTGATGGCTGCCGCGATGGCCAGGCCGTGTCCGGTGTTCCCGGAGGTGGGTTCCACGATCGTGCCTCCGGGCTTCAGCTTCCCCGCGCGCTCCGCGGCCTCGATCATCCGCAGCCCGATGCGGTCCTTGACGCTCCCCCCGGGGTTGAGCATCTCCAGCTTCGCCAGGATCGTGGGCCGGGCCCCGGGGACCGATCCCCGCAGGCGAACCAGCGGCGTCCGCCCCACGGCGTCGAGGAAGGTGTCCAGAACCTCCACGGGTCTATTGTCGGCTGCCGCCGCCCCCCGCGGCCACCACGTCCCTACGGAAGGAGGGAGACAGACCCGCCGGCCAGGTGGATCCGTTCGAACGACACGTTGTCGCCGTTCTCGCTTTCCCACAGGCGGTCGGTGGGGTCGGCGGTGATCACCACCGCGTAGTCACCGTCGGCGACGCCGTCGATCGGGATCTGCTGGCCGGCCAGCCCGGATCGGTACGTGTCCCGCCAAGCAGGGGAGAGGCCCTGGATGCCGTCACCGTCGCTTCCCGAGCACCGGACGTAGTAGGGATCCTCGTACGCCGGGTCGGGAGGTGGTCCGTCCGACTCGTAGTCCAGGAGGCAGAACGAGGCCTTGACGCCGGGCGCGACCAAACCCTCAGGACTCAGGTCGGGCCCGCCGTCGACAGCAAGGCGACGCAACTCGTACAGCGCGAAGTCCTCGAAGTGGTAATGGTTGTGTGCCGCGTGAAAGACGAACTCGCCCACCGCCCGGCGCTGCTGGCACTCCCGAGGGGTGGACCAGACCACACACTGGTAGGCATCGGAGCTGCCTCCACCGTCCCCTGGAACGGCCAGCACGTCGAGCGGATAGCTCCCCCGGTTGGCCGTGGAGACGGACAGACGAAGCGCCGGCCCGGTGCCGTCGTCCTGGAGCCCGACCCTGAGATCGAAGGGCTTGAGGGGCACGACGTTGGGAAGCTCGTCGATGAGCACCTCCTGGTCATAGGTCAGGTTCAGGAGATCCGCGCTGGAGAGGAACCTCCCGGCGGTCGTTGAACACTTCACGCGGAGGCTCACGTCGCCCGGACCGGTGGCTCCACTGACGTAGCGTGACGGGCTGTCCGTCGGTGCGACGGTCACCAGCACCTCCGTCGGTCCCACGCGCTGCGCGTCGAGCTTGACCCAGCTGCCGGACGACCACTTCCGGATCAACAGGACCTGGCTGCAGCTTCGCGAGTTCCATCCCTGGTAGGAGACGGTGAGGCTCGTGATCTCGTTCGGGACGTCGGTGAACGATCCCTGCCACTGGGTCTTGAACGACGACCTCGCCGTGGAGTTGACCTCGTAGGCGGAGCCGTCGTCGGTGGAGAGGTTGGCCGCGGTTCCGGAGGCGATGGAGCCGGCCAGGACCGTGGCGCTGCTGGGGACGGCTGTGGTCGTCGTGGTGGCGGACCAGCCGGCTCCCGGGGACGTCCCTACCAGGGCCGCCGCCAGCCCGGCGACCAGCAATCCGCTCTTCGTGCCCTTCGCCCGTCCCATGAACTCCGCAAAGTCTCGAGGGGCCGGCCGGGAAAGGCCATGGCTAGAAATGACTATTTGGTGCCGATTGCGGAGGGCTCTACGGGAGTGAGTTGAGCGAGCCGCCCCGCAAGCGCACCGGCGCGAACGACACGTTGTCGGTCTCGTTCGTCTCGGCCAGCCGGTTCTTGGGGTCGGCGGTGACCACGACAGCGTAGTCCCCGTCGGGCACGCCGTCGATGGGGATCTGCTGGCCGTCCAGGCCGGATCGGTAGGTGTCCCGCCAGCTCGGCGAGATCCCCTGCACCCCCACCCCGAAGCTGCCCGTGCACGTCAGATAGAGCGGGTGCTCGTGCTCGTAGACGGGGTGCGGCGGAGAGCCGTCCCGGTCGTAGTCGATGAGACAGAAGGACGCCTTGACGCCGGGGGCGGCCAGTCCCTCGGGGCTCATGTCCGGCCGGCCGGTCTCATCCAGCCGCCGCAGCTCGTACAGGGCGTAGTCCTCGAAGTGGTAATGGTCGTGCGCGGCGTGGAAGACGAACTGCCCCACGAGCCGCCGGTCCTGGCACACCCGCTCGGTGACCCAGGCCACGCACTGGTAGGCATCCGAGACCTGCGGGAAGCCCATGTTGGGCACGCCCGTCAGGTCGAGGGCATACCTGCCTCGATTGGCCGTCGACACCGACAGGCGGATGGCATCCCCCCGACCGTCGTCGGTCGATCCCACGTGGAGGTCGTACGGTGCGAGCGGCACCAGGTTCGGGAGCTGGTCGAGCTGGGACGACGCTTGCGCACCGCTCATGCTGGAGAGGGCGACGGCGAGGACGGCCACCGAGACGCGTGCGGACGTTCGAGGTGCGGGCACCGGGGACAGTCTAGCGTTGGGGCATGACGAGCGTGGAGGTCGTCACGTGAAGAGCCGTGCCGGGCGGTTCGCCGCGTACGGCACGATCGGGCTGGTGTTCGAGCTCGCCTTCACCGGGTTGAAGGGCGCAATTCGGGGAGACGATCCCCTGCGAACGGCGCACACGAGCCTGTGGATGTTTCCGGTCTACGGGCTCATGCAGCCGCTGTTCGAGCCGGTCCACGACCGCCTGCGAGGCCGGGCCGGTGTCCCGGCCCGCGCCGCCACCTACGCGGCCGGATTCTTCGCGGTCGAGTACGTCTCCGGCTGGCTTTTCCGCCGCCTCCGCGGGCGGGCGCCGTGGGACTACTCCTACGCGCGGTGGAGCATCCACGGCCTGATCCGCCTGGACTACGCCCCGCTGTGGGCAGCCATGGGTCTGGCCATGGAACGGGTCCACGATGCTCTGGTGGCCCGGCCCGGACCTCAGCCGGTCAGCCGGTAGACGCCGCGCGGATCGCTGAAGTACACCCGTCCGTCGGGGGCGGCTTCCACCGCCAGGACCAGCGTCGAGTTCGTGTACAGCACGTCCTGGCCATCGATGGCGTTGCGGCCGGCGTTCAGCGACAGGTTGTAGATGCGGTCGGGGAGGTACGAGCCCATCACCAGGTCGCCTTCCACTCCCGGGCCGAGGCCGCATCCCTTGCAGAAGGCGGCTCCCGTCGGGGCGATCAGTGGGTTGAACGTCAGCTCCGGCTGCTGGGGGTCGGAGCCACTCTCGCTGATGTTGGGACAGTCGGAGGCCGGTCCCCAGCCGTAGTTGTGGCCGGGGAGAACGAGGTTCACCTCGTCGTCACAGTCGGGGCCGTTCTCGGTCTGCCACAGCGACCCGGTCTGGGGGTCGAACGCGAAACCGAACGAGTTCCGGTGGCCGATCGAGAACGCCTTGCTCCCCGCGATCGGGTTGTCACCGGGGCGGTTGCCGTTCTCCTCCAAGCGAAGCACCTTCCCCCCGAGGTTCGAAGGCTGCTGGGCTCGCTCAGGCTGGCCGGCATCCCCGGTCACCGCGTACAGCTTCCCGTCGGGCCCGAAGTGGATGACCCCGCCGTCGTGGAACGTGGTAGCCGGGATGCTGGCCAGCCGCTGGCGAACGACGCGCTTCCCGGTCTTCCGCAGACGCACGATGCGGTTCCGCAGCGGCCGCCGCTCGGTGTAGTACACGTAGACCCATTGCTGGTCGGGCCCGGAGTCCCACTGCGGGTCCAGCGCGATGCCCAGGACGCCCTGCTCCCCCTGGGTGGCGACGCCTCCGATCTTCGCCCACCGCCGGTCGGCGGCACCATCCACCGCGGCCCGGCGGATCTCCCCGCTGAATCGCTCCACGTAGAAGATCTCGTTGCCGCCGGGAGTGAAGGCGAAGGCCGTGATCCAGCACTGCTTCGGTTGGCCGCAACGGACGACGCGGTTCCGCCCCACAGCGGAGGCGGAGTCGTCGCCGAGCGGCGGGAGTGCCGTAAGGCCAACGGCCGCGATGGCCAGGACGGCCAGCCGGTGCCCGCTCACGGCGTCAGTCGATGGATGCCGGTTCGGTCGCTGAAGTAGATCGCGCCGTCGGGCGGCCGGGCCTCCACGGCGACCACGCCGGTCGGATGGTCGTATAGGACCCGCTCGGAGGTCACACCATCGCGAGACGCGTTCAGCGTCAGCAGACGGATCGTGGTGCCGCCCCCGAACGTGCCGACCAGGAGGTTTCCCTCCACGTCGGCGCCGAGGCCGCAGCCGTTGCAGAACGCCGCGCCGGTGGGTACGACCACCGGGTTGTACGTGTGGGCAGGTGGGTGGCGCGGCTCGGGTCCGGAGTCGTTCGTGTCGGGGCACGCGGATTCCGCGCCCCACCCGTAGTTCCCGCCGGGATCGAGCGAGTTGATCTCGTCATCGCACGTCGGACCGTTCTCGGTCTCCCACCCCCGCCCGGTCTGTGGGTCGAACGTGAACCCGAACGAGTTCCGGTGGCCGAACGTGTAGGCAAGGCTGCCGGGGATCGGGTTGTCGGCCGGACGCGTTCCGTCCGGATTCGTCCGGAGCATCTTTCCCGCCGGATCAGCGAGGTTCTGCGACCGGCTCTCGTCGAAGCGATCGCCGGTCACTGCGTAGAGCATGCCGTCGGGGCCGAAGTGGATGACGCCTCCGTTGTGATTCACGGTGTTGGGTGTCGGCGCGATCGTCAGCAGGGTTTGCCGGCGGAGGGAACCGCTCGCCTTCTTGATCCTGACGATGCGGTTCTCCTGGCTGGACTGGTGCGTGTAGAAGACATAGACCCACCGGTTGCGGGCCGCGTCGTGCCAGCCCGGGTGGAGCGCGATCCCCAGGGCACCCTGCTCGCCTCGGCCGGCCACGTCGTTCACGGATCCCCATCGGCGGTCCGTTCCGTCGCTGAGCCGCACGCGCCGGATCTCACCCGTGTACCTCTCGAGGTAGAACATCTCTCGCCCGTTCGGCGTGAATGCGAAGGCCGCCGGCCAGCAGTCCGGCTCCTTGCACGGCACCGCCACCGCTGCGCTCACCGCGACCGACGGCTGCATCCCGATGGGAGGAAGGACGGCGAACGTCGCAACGAACGCCGTCATGACCAACGCCTTGCGAGGCACCAGCGCACCCTATCGCGAGTTCGGGGTTTCAGGCGGGCCGACCGCCGACAAATGCGCTGGCCACCGGGTTGTGGCCGGGCCGGTAGGCCACCATCCGGATGTCCTCGCCTTCCAGGACCAGGAAGTCGGCTCGCTTGCCGGGTTCCAGCGAACCGAGGGTCGACTCCAGGCCCAAGACCCAGGCGCCGTTGATCGTGGCGGCCGCCAGCGCCTCGGCCGGTGACAGCCTGTACAGCGACGAGGCCAAGGCGATGGCCTCGGGGATCGACGTCATCGCCGAGGTCCCGGGGTTGAGGTCCGTGGCCAGGGCCAGCGGTGCGCCGACATCCGCCAAGTCCTTAACCGGTGGGGATGGCGCACGGAGCGACAGGGTCGACCCGGGAAGCAGGACCGCCGCGGTGGCGCCCCGGCCCAGGGCCTGTATCCCCTCTTCCTCTGCGTGGTTGAGGTGATCCGCGCTGCGAGCACCCAGGCGGGCGGCCGCCTCCGCCGCGCCGGAGTGTCCCAGCTGGTCTGCGTGGCAACGGAGCGGGAGGCCCGCGTCGGAGGCGGCCCCCGCCGCTCGCTCCAGGTCTCCGACGCTGAACGCGATGTCCTCCACGTAGACGTCCACGGCATCCGCGAGCCCCTCGCGTGCCGCCGCGGGGATCAGCTCGTCGCATGCTGCGTCGACCCATTCCTCATGGCTCATGTTGGCCGGGATCGCGTGACAGGCCAGGAGGGTGACGATCGCCGTCTGCGGGATCTCCTCCGCGAGCCGACGGGCGATCCGAGCCTGGCGCAGCTCTGCCTCGACCGACAGGCCGTAGCCCGTCTTGAGCTCCAGCGCTGTCGTGCCGTGCGACAGCATCTCCTGCGTCAGGGGGCGACAGAACTCCAGGACCTCGTCGTCCGAAGCGTCGGCAAGCATCCGCGCGCTGCGGGGGATCCCGCCTTCGCCATGAAGGTCGCGGTAGGAGCGGCCCGCCAGCCGAGCCTCGAACTCGTCGTCACGCCATCCGAAGAAGGGAAGATGGGTGTGACAATCGACGAACCCGGGGATCACCGTCCGTCCGGCCAGCTCCTCGTCGATGTCTCCGTCCCACTCCTTCCGCGGGCCGGCGTACGTGATGGTGTCCCCGTCCCAGGCCACCACGCCGTCGCGGATCCCCTCCGGACGGGCGGGCGACCGAACCGGCAGACGCGGGAACACGCAGGGGTACAGCGTCGAGCAGCCCACGGCCGGCACGGGGGGTTCGTAGCACAGGCCCGACCTCCTCACATGCGCCCGGGGGGCTGAGTCCGGATCGGGCGGGGAGGAACCCCCGCCCCGGGCGGCGAATACCTCTGGAAACGCCCCTAGAGGGCCCGCCTCGGCGCGCCCTCTCGACCGGCAGGAGGCCGAGCTTGCCCCAGACGATCCGCGCCGTGACCCGAAACCGCTCGCTGGCACTGGTAGCCGCCTTGGCCGTCGTGCTGGCTACGGCTCCGCCCAGCCAGGCGGCGCCCCGGGAGGACGCGGACCACTACGAGTTCTATTTCAACTCGGCTGACGGGATCACCCAGCTCCACGCCGACGTCCTGCGCCCCAAGGGCATGCCGATGGACGACTCGGTGAAGACGCCGGTGATCCTCACGGTCAGCCCCTACACGAACCACAACGGGTCCACGATCGATACCGACATCAACGGCACGGGACCGAACCCCCGCTTCTATGACTTCCTCGACCTGAGTGGCGCCCTGAGCAAGGGCTACACGTACGTCATGGTCGATCTCCCCGGAGACGGAGGGTCGTCCGGTTGCAACGACTGGGGCGGGAACCGGGAGCAACTCGGGGTGCGCGCCGCGGTGGAGTGGGCGGCGTCACAACCCTGGTCCAACGGCAAGGTCGCGCTGCTCGGCAAGTCCTACGACGGGTGGACGGGGCTCATGGGGATCGCCCAGCAGCCAAAGGGTCTCGCCGCCGTGGTTTCCCTGGAGCCCGTGTATGAGGGCTACCGGTACATGTACATGAACGGCGTTCGCCGGGGCGGCAGCTGGGCGGCCACCATGGCCCTGTTCCAGGCCATCGACGCCAAGCCCGGCCGGCCGAGCGACTCTCCGCAGTACCACGTGAACTCGGCGCCGCAGGTCTGGTGCTATCCGGTGAACTTGGCCGGCAACTACGCCGACGACAACCCGCACGGCCCGTACTGGGAGGAGCGGAACCTCATCCCCACCGCCATCGGCAAGACCACACCGCTGTTCCTGACCCAGGGCTTCCTGGAGCGGAACACGCGGCCAGATGGCGCGTTCCAGTACTTCAACAACCTCGCCGGGACGGAGAACCGCGCGTGGTTCGGCCAGTTCGACCACTGCCGGGGGTGGGAGACAGGCCAGGCCTGCGGCAATGCGGGCGGTGGGGGCGGCGCTCGCATGGCGTTCGGCAGAGCGGACTTCATGGACCAGGTGATGCGGTTCCTCGACGAGCACCTCAAGGGGATCGAGCCCAGCGTGGAAGACCCACCGGTGGAGGTGCAGGACATCCTGGGTCGGTACCGGGGCGAAGAGGCCTGGCCCCCGCCCGACTCCCATCTGTGGGAGACGGAGCTCAACACCGGTACTTACACGGACAACGGATCCGGCAACGGCCTTCGTCCGACGGAGGGCCAGGGCATCTGGACCGTCTCCCAGCCGTTGCCCCACGACGTGTGGCTGGCGGGGGAGCCGGTGATCACCGCCGGGGTGGAGGCCGTTCCCAACGCCAACTTCGCCGCCAACGTGTACGACATCAGCCCAGACGGCAGGGTGCGCATGATCTCTCGGGGTGTGTCCGTGATCCGAGGGAGCGGGCGTCGGACCGTCAGCTACACGATGTACGGCCAGGACTGGCCCATCGCTGCGGGACACCGCATCGGGGTGCTCGTCTCACCGGCCGACAACGACGAGTTCCTCCATGCGGCCACCCGTACGCCGGTCACGGTGCTGTCGGCCAAGATCGGGCTTCCCTTCCTGACCTACGAGCGCACGGAGTTCCTGGACGCCTCCACCCCGCGGCTGGAGCAGTACATGAGCGCGAGCCAGACCACGCTTTCGGCGGGGAAGATCGCCTCGTCGGAGCGGACGTTCAACCTCCCGCCGCCGCTGGCGTCGCGGGAGCAGCAGGCCGCATAAGAGCCGGCTTCCTGCCCCCGAAGACGGGCCTGGCGGCCGAGGGACTAGTCATTTGTGACTACCCCGAAAATAGCCCCCCCGGGCCATTCCTTTTCGGGCGCGAAAGGCGAATCATGTGAGCAATTGAGCTTGCCGGGTTACGCCCGGCAGGAAGCAGCACTTCGAGAGGGCGCTCGGGTGCTGCACGTGCCAGGAGGGGGATTCGCGGGCAGTCCCCCTCTGGCTTTTTCGGGGCCCGGTCGTTCGCGACCGGGTCCCGTCTTTGTTGCCGCCGGGCTCTCCCGGACCGCCACTAGCATGAGCGACGTGGCCCGGCCTGCCCCTTCACGAGGCTCCCTCCGAGAGGCCGCCGCCGATCCCGCGGTGCGGGTGGCCGTGGGCGTGACCATGGTCACGATGCTGGGCTTCGGCCTCATCGTGCCGGTCCTTCCCCTATACGCCCGGTCGTTTGGGGTGGGGCCCGCCGAGGTCGGACTCCTGAACACCACGTTCGCCCTGGCCCGGCTGGCCTTCGACCTGGTGGCCGGGCCGCTGGCGGATCGGTTCGGCGAACGGCGGATGGCCACCTTCGGGTCGGTGGTGGTCGGCGTCTCGTCGGTCCTGGCCGCCGTGGCACCGTCGTTCGGCCTGCTCGTGCTGTTCCGGGCTCTGGGCGGGGCAGGATCCTCGATCCTGTTCGCCGCGCTGATGAGCTACTTGATCCATTCCGTGCCGCCGAACCGGATGGCCCGGACCATGAGCTTCTTCTTCGCGTCGTTCCTGCTGGGGACGGGCCTGGGCCAGCCGATCGGCGGGCTGATCGCCGAGGCGTTCGGCCTGGCCTCGCCGTTGTGGTTCTACGCGGCCGCCTGTTTCATCTCCGCCGGCCTGACACTTCGATTCCTGTCGGACGCCGTGCGCCCGGCACACGAGCACCCTCCCGCCGGCACGCCCGCGGAGGTCCTGGCCACGGCGGAGGGGCCCGTGGCAGCGGCATGGGGGCGGGCCCGGGCCCTGCTGCGGATCCCCGGGTTCGCCACCGCGCTGGCCGCCAACGCCGTCCTGTTCTGGGTCCTGGGGTCGGTCAGGCTGACCCTGGTCCCCCTGTTCGCTCGCGACGAGGTGGGCCTGTCCGAAGCGGGGATCGGCCTGGTCCTCGGGGCGGCGGCAGCGGGGCAGCTGGCGGTGATGTGGCGAGGGGGCACGACCGCCGACGTGCGGGGGAGGAAAGCGGCGCTGGTGCCGGGTCTGGCCGGGCTCGTCGGCGTGGTCGCCATCCTGGGACTGGCCACCGAGCCGTGGTCGCTGGCTCTGACGCTAGCCGCGCTGGGGGTGGCCTCAGGATTCGCCGGCGTGGTTCCCGCCGCGATCGTGGCCGATGTGGCCCCCAAGCGGTCCAGCGGA
The DNA here is from genome assembly GCA_035947055.1 of Actinomycetota bacterium. Taxonomy (GTDB): domain Bacteria; phylum Actinomycetota; class UBA4738; order UBA4738; family CALAEC01; genus DASZKM01. Next base: position 17,334 of record DASZKM010000099.1, on the reverse strand, counting down.
GCCGCGGTGGGGTTGTTCCGGTTCGCCGGCGACGTGGGCTTCGTCCTCGGCCCGGCCATCACCGGCCTCGTGGCCGACCTGGGCGGCTTCGCGATGGCGTTCGCGGCTGCGGCCGTCCCGATCGTGTTCGTGCTGGCCGCCGCGATCCGGATGCCGGAGACGTTACGGCGAACCGCAGAGCGGACGGCCGGCTAGCGCCGACCGTTCACGCTCCCGGCGACGCGTCCCCCTTCGCCGGCTTTCCCATCGACTCCCGGGCGAGCAGCGTGTCCCACCAGGGATGTTTGTCGCGGCCTCCCGCCAGGTCGATGTGCAGGTGCTTGGTCTCGCGGTACTCGTTGTAGCCGAACGTCCCGTGCTCCCGGCCGATGCCCGACTGCTTGTACCCCCCGAACGGATAGCGCGGGTTGATCATGTGGTAATCGTTGATCCACACCGTCCCGGTCTGGAGCCGTTCCGCGATCGAGATGGCCCGGGGAACGTTCGAGGACCACACCGCGCCGGCCAGTCCGTACATCGAGTCGTTGGCCAGGCGAACGGCGTCGTCGTCGTCCTCGAAGGGGATGACGGCGAGGACGGGGCCGAAGATCTCCTCCTGGGCTACCTGCATGTTGTTCTCGACCTTCGACAGGATCGTGGGGCGGTAGTAGAACCCGCCCTCGTGGCCGTCCACGGCGGCCCGCTCGCCGCCCACCGCCAGCTCGGCGCCCTCCTTCTGACCGATCTCGACGTACCGCTCCACGGTCTCCAGCTGGCTTCGGGAGACCACGGGACCGAGGTCCGAGCCCTGGTCCAGGGCCGGCCCCACCGTGAGCCGCTCCGCGCGGTCCACCAGCTCGGCCAGGAACCGGTCGTGGACACTGCGCTGCAGCAGCAGGCGCGTGCCCGCCGAGCACACCTGGCCCTGATGGAAGAACACGCCCCACAGGGCGCCGTCGGTGGCGTAGTCGAGGTCGGCGTCGTCGGTGACGACCGCGGCCGACTTGCCGCCCAGCTCCAGCGTGACCTTCTTGATGGTCCCCGCGGCGAGCTGCATGATCCGCCGCCCGACCTCGGTGGACCCCGTGAACGCGATCTTGTCGACGTCCGGCGAGGTGACGAGCTCCTCGCCGACCGCCCCGCCGGGCCCGGGCAGCACGTTGACCACGCCCTCCGGAAGTCCGGCCTCGAGCGCGATACGCCCCACCTCGATCGAGCTGAGCGGCGTGTAGGACGCAGGCTTGAGGATCACGGTGTTCCCCGCCGCGATGGCCGGGGCGATCTTCCACGCCGCCATCTGGAGCGGGAAGTTCCAGGGGGTGATGGCCGCGCACACGCCGAGGGGCTCGCGGCGCACGTAGTTGTAGGAGATGGGCGTCCGGGGGAGTGGCTCCTCGTCCTCCTCCCGACCGGCGATCTCCGCGAACACCCGGAACGTGGAGATGGCCATGCCGATGTCGGCGTTCTTCGCCTTGCGGATGGTTCCTCCAGAGTCACGTGACTCCAGCTCGGCCAGGTCCTTGGCCGCCTTCTTGATCCCCTCGGCGATGGCGAGGAGGTGCTTGGCACGTTCGCGGCCACGCATCCTGGGCCACGGGCCCTCGTCGAAGGCCTTCCGGGCGGCGTCGACCGCCGTCCTGACGTCCTCCGGCCCGGCCTGGGCCACCTCGGCGAACGCCTGGCCGGTGGAAGGGTCGATCGACTCGAACGTCTCGCCGCTTGCGGCGTCCGTGAGCTTGCCGCCGATCACGAGCTGGTAGCGCTGTTGGGGGCTCATGCGGTCCTCCTGGTCGGGTACGACGATGAGTCTACCCATCCCCCGGGGAGCTTGATTTTCGAGGTCCGTGGGGAAGAACAACGCAGGCAACCCAAGCCCGAAGGAGGACAACATGAGCACGGCGCTGCTGGTCATCTCCCTGGTCATCACCGTTGGGGCCGCGGCCTATCTCGTTGGCGCGCTCGTATACAGCATCCGGCAGGAGCGGGCCCGCAAGATCTGGAAGAACTTCGGACTCAGCATCTCGCTGGCCACCCTGTTCTTCGCCACGTGGCTGGCCCAGGGCCTGATCCAGTGGCGGGTGTTCATCTCCGAGCAGCGCCAGCACGGAGAGAGGGTCGAGGCGGGGGAGTTCGTCAGCGAGTTCCTGCAGTCGACCCTGGAGAACTGGCAGTCCGAGTTTCTGCAGCTCTTCTCGTTCGTGGTCCTGGCCGCGGTGCTGATCCACAAGGGGAGCGCGGAGTCCAAGGACAGCGATGACGAGATCCAGGCTGCGCTGGCGCGGATCGAGCGGCGTCTCGAGGGGAGGTCCAGGAAGCGGTAGGGGGCGCACATGTCACAGGGCGGCCGCTACTTCGTCTTGGGTGGCATCATGGCGGCGGGCCCGTCGAAGAAGGGGAACGTGGCTGAGCACCACGAGGGGCTTCGGCCTCTGTTGTTCTCCATCGCCTACAGGATGGTGGGCAGCGCCAGCGATGCCGAGGACATCGTCCAGGAGGCGTTCCTGCGCTTCCACCGTGAGTCCGAGAAGGGAACGAAGGTCGACTCGCCGAAGGCGTACCTCTCGGCAATCACCACCCGACTTGCCATCGATCACCTCCGCTCGGCCCGCGTCCGCCGGGAGCGCTACGTCGGCACGTGGCTGCCGGAGCCGGTGCTCATGGATGCCGAGCCGGACGTGGCGCAACATGCGGAGACGGCGGATTCACTCTCCATGGCGTTCCTGGTCCTGTTGGAGAGTCTCTCGCCGGTCGAACGCGCGGTGTTCCTGCTCCACGAGGTCTTCGACTACGGGTACGACGAGATCGCCGCCGTGGTCGGAAAGAGCGAGGAGAACTGCCGGCAGATCGCCGTCCGTGCCCGGCGGCAGGTCGAGGCCAAGAAGCCGCGTTTCGAGGCCTCGCGGAAGCGCCGCGAGGAGCTCGCCCAACGCTTCTTCGACGCGGCGGCGAACGGAGACGCGAAGGGCCTCGTCGATCTGCTGGCCGCCGATGTCGTCGTGTACGCGGATGGTGGCGGCAAGGGTCCCGCGTTCCCGCGGCCGGTGCATGGACGGGAACGAGCGGCGCGGGTCCTCCTTGGCGGCGCGACGGCGGGCGAGCGCTTTGGGGTTGTGGGCATACATACCGCGACCATCAACGGGCAGCCCGGAGCGCTCTTCTTCGATGAAGAGGGCCGGGTCATTGCCGCCGTCACGGTGGACATCGCCGACGACCTGGTGCAGACGGTGCGGGCCATCTCCAACCCGGACAAGCTCCGTCACCTGGGGACCGTCATCGGTCCCAGCGGGCCGAACGCCTAGCCCCCCGAAGGTTGTGTCACAGACGGCCGGCTCCTTCGTCTCATCTGGTGCAAGCGAGCGGAAGGAGCCTGTGATGAGGATCGTTCGGTTCTTGATGGGTGCATGCCTGTTCTTTGCCGGAATGCTGATCATGCCGTTGGGGGCGGTCACGGTGGTCGGGCTGCCCTTCGGCCTGATCGTTCTGGGGGCGGGCCTGCAGCTGATGGTCGCCCCGAGCAGCCGCTGAGCACGGGCCCACAGGAGGAATGGTGGGCTCGGCCGAGCGCCTTGGGCCCTTCGGAGAGCAGCTTGAGGCCGCGTTCGGTCGGTCTCGGCTCTGTTCTGGGAAGATAGAGCCGTGACGTACGCGGAGCGCGTCGACGAGTTCAAGGCCCGGATCGACGCCGGCGACAAGATCCAGGCCGGCGAGTGGCTCCCCGACGAGTACCGGCGGTCGCTGCTGGCGTTCATCGAGATGCACGCCAACTCCGAGGTCATGGGGTGTCTGCCCGAACGGGAGTGGATTCCCCGGGCCCCCACTCTCCGCCGCAAGCTCTCCCTGACTGCGAAGGTCCAGGACGAGGCGGGGCACGCCCAGATCCTGTACCGGGTGGCGGAGGATCTGGGGAAGAGCCGGGAGCAGATGTTCGACGACCTGGTCAACGGCCGGACCAAGTTCCACAACGTCTTCCACTACCCCACCGAGTCATGGGGGGACGTGGCGGTTATCGGCTGGCTGATCGACGGCGCGGCGCTGGTGACCCAGAAGGCGCTGCTGGAGTCCTCATACGAGCCGTACATCCGGGCCATGCGCCGGATCTGCCCCGAGGAATCCCTCCACCTCCGCCACGGCGAGGACCTGACCCTCGAGCTCGTCTCGGGGACCCCCGAGCAGCGGGAGATGTTCCAGGACGCGGTGAACCGGTGGTGGAGCCCGATCATGCATTTCTTCGGGCCGCCGTCGAAGCCCGACCGGGACGTCCTCCTGTACTGGGGGATCAAGACGCGGTCGAACGAGGATCTCCGTCAGGAGTTCTTCTCCACCTACGTGCCCAAGCTGTGGGACCTCGGGATCTCCGTTCCCGACGATGAGCTCCGCTACGACGAGGAGCGGGGCGAGTGGATCTGGGGGGACCCCGGCTGGGACGAGTTCTGGCAGGTGGTCCGGGGCAACGGGCCCATGACCAAGACGCGGCTGTCGTGGCGGAAGGCCATGTGGGATCACCACGCCTGGGTCCGTGACATCTTCGCCGGCGTGCCTCACGCCGCCGCCTGACCTCAGCCATGCACGTGTGGGACGTCCTTTCCCGCCGCCGTGACGGCGACGCGTGGGAGACCGTGGGATCGATCAATGCACCGGACCTCGACCTGGCCATGCTGCTGGCACGGGAGACGCACTTCCGCCACGGCGAGGGGACGACCTTCGCGTTGCGCCGCCGCGGGGAGGACGCGGTCCACGAGTGCGAGGATCCGGGCGGCATCGGTGGGGTGATCGGCAAGGAGTACCGGCGCCAGGACGGCTACGTCGGGGTGGGTGCCAAGCTCAAGCGGGTCCATGCGGAGATGGCCGCCCGCGGCGTCGTCATCGACCGCCCGCGACCGCCGGGCCACGGCCCGCGTCAACGGGAGGCCGCCGGTGCCTGACCAGGATCCCCGTCTCGCGCTGTTGCTCTCGGTGGCCGACGACGAGCTGATACTGGGCCACCGGCACTCAGAATGGACGGGCTGGGCTCCCTACCTGGAGGAGGACCTGGCCTTCTCCTCGCTGGGCCAGGACGAGATCGGCCACGCCCGCCTTCTGTACGAGCTGGCCGAGCCTCTGGCGGGAAAGGATCCGGACACGCTGGCCCTGGGACGCCGTCCGGAGGAGTACCGCCACGCGATCCTGTGCGAGCGGCCCAACCGCGACTGGGGGTACACGATCGCCCGCCAGTACCTGTACGACACGGCCGACGACGTTCGGCTGGCCGCCCTGGAGGATTCCTCGTTCGCCGAGCTGGCCGCGGCGGTGAAAACCATCCGCCTCGAGGAGCGGTACCACCTGGACCACGCGCGGCAGTGGTTCTCCCGGCTGGCCGCGGGCCCGGTGCAGGCCCGGCAGCGGTTCGCCGAGGGCCTGGAGGCGGCGATGGGGGAGGCCATGGCCCTGTTCGAGACCCTCCCCGGCGAGAAGGTCCTTGTGGATGACGGCGTACTGCCGGCATCGAACGAGGAGCTTCTGGCCGAATGGCTGGGACGCGTGGGGCAGCAGCTGGAGGAGGCCACGCTGGACTGGGTGCTCACCGAGCACGCTCGGGCGGCCGGCGAGATGGTCCCCACCTCCTCGGGGGAGATCGAGGAGGGCCCCTCGCTGTCCGTGCCGGGGATCGAGCGCAGCGACGGGAAGTGGGTCCACGTGGGGGAGTTCGCCGGAGCCGGTGGGCGTCGCGGCAAGCACACCGACGACTTCACCGAGCTGTGGGAGGAGATGACCTCCCTGTACCGGGCGGTGCCGGGAGCGACGTGGTGAGGACGGAGACCAGCGCGGTCGAAGAGCGGGTGCGGGTGGCGCTGGAGGGCGTTCCCGATCCCGAGATCCCGGCCTGCTCGGTGACCGACCTGGGCATGGTGGAGCGCCTCGACGTCACCGACGACGCCGTCGAGGTCGACCTCCTCCCCACGTTCGTCGGCTGTCCGGCCCGGGACATCATCGGCGGAGACGTCGCCGCGGCGCTGCGCGACGTGGCGGGGGACCGCGACGTGCGAGTGCGGTTCGTCCATGATCCGCCGTGGACCACGGACCGGATCACGGAGCGAGGGCGAGCCAGGCTTCGCGACTTCGGGATCGCCCCGCACTGGGACCGCGCGACCGGTTCGGCCGTCACCGTCCCGCTGATGAACGTCTCCGGCGTGCCTTGCCCGTTCTGCGGGAGCACGGAGACCGTGATGGAGTCCGGATGGGGACCCACCCCGTGCCGCACCCAGCACTGGTGCCGGGCGTGCCGGAACCCCTTCGAGGGATTCAAGGAGAAGTAGCTCCCCTCAGACGATCAGCGCGTGGCGCCAGCGCTGGATGATCCTGACCTGGACCTCCACGATCACGAACGTGATCAGGAACATGATCACGGTGGCCGCCGCCGCATACCCGTACCGGAGGAACTCGAACGCGTTCCGGTAGATGAACAGCGGCAGATAGGTCGTGGCGTAGGGAGCGGGCCCGCCGCCGGTGACCACCACCGCGGGGACGAACGTGACCTGGAAGCTGAAGATCGTGTCCCGCAGCAGGAGCAGCAGCAGGACCGGAGCCATGAGCGGAAGGGTGACGGTCCGGAACACGCGCCATGGGCCGGCTCCCTCGATCGCGGACAGCTCGTACAGCTCACCGGGGATGGCCTGGCGGGTGGCCATGGCCACCAGGAACCCCTCGCCGATCGTGAACACGCTCATCAGCACGATCCCTGCCCGGGTGGCGTTGGGGAACGCCAGCCAGCCGAAGGTGGGAAGCCCGACCGCGTCGAGTACCAGGTTGAGCGGACCGAAGATCGGATTCAGGATCCACAGCCACAGCAGCGCGTAGGCCACGTCCGGGATCACGGTCGGGAGGTAGGCCGCCGTCCGGTACGCGCCGACGCCGCGGAACCGGCGGTGGAGAAGCAGGGCCAGCCCCAGCGCCCCGAGCAGGCGAAGAGGAACGGCGGCAGCGACGAATCCCAGCGAGTTCAGCAACGCGATCCAGAACACCTCGTCGCGGGCCAGCTCCTGGAAGTTGACCAGCCCGATGAAGTCGCCAGGCCGGATCAGGTCGTACTCGTAGAACGCCATGGCCACTGTGAAGACGGCGGGCAGGAGCACGAGCACGCCGACGCCCACGAGGTACGGGGCCAGCATGGCCAGCAGCCCGCGGCGCTCGGCATCGACGCTCATGCCGGATACCCAAGCGTGGCGCCGGTGTCCGCGTCGAACACGTACACGTCGTCCGGGTCGAAGGCCACCCTGGCCTGGTCGCCCGCCTGCGGACGCGCGCGGGCCGGGACCGCCGCCACGACCCGAATCTCTCCCGCTCGCAGGTGGACGTAGGCATCCTCGCCCGCCACCTCGACCAGCTCCACGGTGGCGGGCTCTCCACGGGCCGGGTCACCGATCCGGACCGCGGCGGGACGGATGCCGACCTCCACGCGAGGTCCGGGCTGGACGCCGCGAGGAAGAGGGAGCCGGAACGGGCCGAGGCGCAGCTGGCCGCCATCCACCACCGCGGGCAGCACGTTCATCCCCGGAGTCCCGAGGAACGTGGCCACAAGCCGGTTCGATGGCCGGCGGTACAGCTCTTCCGGGGGGCCGACCTGCTGAACCGTGCCCCGGTCCAGGACCGCGACCAGATCGCCCATCGTCAGGGCCTCGGCCTGGTCGTGGGTGACGTACAGCATGGTGCCCTCGATCCTCCGTTGCAGCCGCATGAGGTCGGCGCGCATGCCAGCCCGGACCGGGGCGTCCAGGTTCGACAGCGGCTCGTCGAGCAAGAACACGCCCGGTCGCCGAGCCAGGCCTCGGGCCAGCGCCGCCCGTTGTTGCTCGCCGCCCGACAGCTCGCCGGGCCGCCGGTCGAGGAGGTGCTGGCAACCGGCCAGCAGCGCCGCTTCCTCGACGCGGCGCCGGATCTCCGCCCGCGGCGTCTTCCGGGCGGCCAGGCCGAACCCGATGTTCTCCGCCACGGTCATGTGGGGGAACAGCGCGAACCCCTGGAACACCATGGCCACGTTTCGTCGAGCTGGGGGAACGTCGGTCACGTCGCGGTCGTCCATGCCGATCCGCCCCCGGTCGGGTCGCTCCAGGCCGGCCGCGATCCGAAGCAGCGTGGTCTTTCCCGAACCCGACGGTCCCAGGAGCGTGAGGAGCGTTCCGTCCGGAACGTCGAGATCCAGTTCGTGCAGCACGTCGACGTCTCCGAACGACTTGTGGATGCCGTCCAGGTGGAGGCCGCTCACGGCGCCGCGCGAGCGAAGATCTCGCTGGTCTCGCGGATGATGCGTTGCGCGATGTCCAGGGCGGAAACCCGCTGGTACATCCCGATCTCCAGGAGCTCGTCGGTCCGTTCCTCGATCTCGGGCCACGTCGAGATGTTGGGAACCCGGCGGATCGACGGGATCGTGTCCAGGAACACGTGGCTGTTGGCCGGCGGCAGCGAGGGGTCCAGGAACGCGTCGGAGTTCGCCACGTCGATCAGCGACGGAACGGTCCGTCCGGCCTGGGCCGTGATCCGCTGTCCCTCCGGTCCCAGCGCGAACTCCATGAACCGCCAGGCCGCCTCCTTGTGCTCGGACGCTCTGGGCATGCAGTACGCGTCGGAGTGCAGGATCCCTGCTGGTTCCTGGAACACCGGGAGGGGAGCGACGTCCCACTCGAAGTCGGTGATGGTCCGGAACGACGGCGTCTCCCGTCGGGAGGCCAGGACCATGGCGGTCGTGCCGTTCAGGAACCGGTCCTCGTCGGCCTGGGCCTCGGTCTCGCGTTCGGTGGGGATGACCTCGAGCTCCTCGCGCAGATCGAAGAACGCCTGGATCACCTCGACCGCCGCCGGCTCTTCCAGCGTGAACCGAGTGGGCGCGGCCTCGTCGTCGACCAGCGTGCCGCCGTTCGACCAGATGAACGGGGCCAGCCGGATGATGGACGGCTCGACGCCGAGGCCGTATTGCTCGGGGCGTCGGTCACCGTCGCGATCGACGGTGAGCAACCGGGCAAGGTTCACCATCTCGAAGAAGTCCCAGCCGGGCTGCGGCTCCGGAAGGCGCGCTTCACGGAACAGGTCGCGGTTGTAGTACACGACGAGGCTGGAGACGTTCTGTGGGAGGCAGGTGAGCACGCCGTCGAACGTGAACGCCTCCAGCGCCACCGGGAAGAAGTCCTCCGGGGCGAACGCGTCGGACTCCTCGAGCCGGCCCTGGATCGGTTCCAGCACGCCGCGGGCCGCGTACTGGCCCACGAAGCGGTAGTTCAGGAGGAACAGGTCGGGCGGGGTCCCTCCGGCGAACGACGTCGACAGCCGGGCTAGCAGATCGTCACGGTCGCCGGTCTCGATCAGGCGGACCTCGATGCCCGGTTCCACCGCGGCGAATCCCTCGACCACGCGCCGGTACGCTTCGATCTCCTCCGGCTCCCCCCACACCAGCACGCTGATGGGTCCCCCGGGAGCCGCCTGGGGCTCGTCCCGGGCAGTCCCGATGCATCCGGCCAGCAGGACGAAGGTGGACATCACGGCGATGGCCCGTGTGCGACCGAACCTCACCGCTCGCACCTCATCGCTCGATCACGCCGACAGCCACCCACGGTGGGCGCGCAGGAAGAACCGCTGCACGTACAGGAACGCCATGACGACCGGCGCCGTGGCGGCCGTGGCCCCGGCCAGGAGCAGCGGCGCGTTGCTGGGATCGACCTGGGCCAGAGCACGCAGGCCCAGCGGCAGCGTGTACATCCGCTCGTCGCTCAGGTAGATCAGCGGATCGAGGAAGTTGCTCCAGGTGAAGGAGAATGCCAGGACCGCCACCGCGACCGTGACCGGCCGGGCCAGTGGGATCGCCACCCGCCACCACGTCTGCACCGGCGTGATGCCTTCCAGGCGGCACGCCTCGAACAGCTCGGGCGGCAGGCGGCGGAAGCTCCAGTAGAACAGCAGCACGTAGAACGGCGACGTGCCGATCAACGATGGGGCGATCAACGGAATGAACGTATCGGTCAGCCCGACCGTCCGGAACATCGCGAACCGGGGAACCATCAGCGCGGTGGTGGGGACCATCAGGGCCACCAGCGTCACCCCCACCGCCCAGGCCGCGGTCCGGCCGGAGAGCCGGGCCATGGCGAACCCCGCCCACGACGCGACGACGACCGTGAGCGGCACCGCCACGGCCACGACGATCAGCGAGTTCAGCGCGTACCGGGGAAGGTCGACGAGGTCCACCGCCCGGGCGTAGTTCGCGAACGCCAGCTGGTCCGGCAGGAGATCGATGGTGGTGGGAGGAGGACCGGTGGGCCGCAGCGAGCCCGCCACCATGAACAGCAGCGGCACCGTGAACAACACGGCGACGACCAGCGCGGGAAGGTGTCGCCACCGTCCCGGCGGCACCTCCCGCCGGTGCCGGTCCCGTCCGGCCACGCCTACGTGGCCGGGATGTTCAGCAGGACGGCAGCGGCCAGAGGCACCGGGACTTCCGCGGCGTGATCGGCTCGGCCAGCATCGGGTCGCCGCTCGACTGCTTGATGAAGATGGGGTTCCCCACGGGCTTGGGACCGCCCAGCGGGTTCCGCAGCATCGTGTCGGCGCTGACGATGAACAGGTCGCCGTTCATGTCGAAGTTGACCGTGAAGAAGTCGCCCAGGCGCCGATCGCCGCCGTCGAAGTTCGGGTTCAGGTTACAGGTCGTTCCCGACAGGCAGATCTTCCCGTGGTGGATGGGGCGCTTCGACGCGTTCACCACCGTGAACTTCGGCTCGATCCTCCTGGTCGATCCGTCGGAGCAGGTCACGATGGTCCCGTGGCCGTTATGCGTGTAGGCCAGGTACGTGTAGAAGTCGTCCGGCGCGCCGGCGTGATTCTGGTACCAGACCACGGCCACACGGCCGTCGTCCCCGGCGATGGTCCACGGCCACAGCGCGTCGCCGGGCGGCGTGGGGATCTCGATGACGTCGGGGTTGGTGAGGCCGGTGGCCCGCTCGTAGTACGTGTACGTCACCTCGCCATCCGGCGTCCGGTCAGACGATCCCCGGTACCCGCCGGCCGCCGCCTGGTACACGTTCCCGGCGCGGTCCACCCCGACGACGCCGAAGAACTGCGTCCGGCTGCCGCCCAGCGGTCCAAACTCGTGGGTGGTCCAGCTCTGCCCGTCGTTGGCCGAGATCGCGAATTGGCCCAGGCCCACGGGACCGATCAGGCCCGTGTCCGGGTTCAAGGGGTCGACGAGCGACTTGCTGGTCACCGGCGGGGTGGGAAGCGGCAGGAAGGTCAGTCCGCCGTTGGTCGACCGCCAGAACGACTTGGGCAGGTTGATGTACAGGAACACCTCGTCTGCCTGGGCCGCGGTCAGCCACGGGCGGTCGCCGCTGCCCGACATCGCGTTGCCGAACGGCCACGACTGCCCGTCGTCGACGCTGGAGAACACCGCGACGTTGGCCAGGTCGATCTCCACGTCGTAGATCCTGCCGCCGGCGTCCATGGTCAGGTCGGGGTCGGAGAATCCGGTGGACGTCACGGTGTGCGGGCCTTCCCGCTGTCCCAGCAACCCGGTGTACTCCCACGTCTCGCCGCCGTCGGTCGAGCGCCAGTGAAGGGTCTGGTTCGTGTATCCGGCCGCGAAGTCACGGATGCCGCCCGCGGCCGACGGATCCTTGTAGATGTGCGTCGTTCCGGCATGCGCGCTGACGATGATCGAGCCGTCCTGGGCCACGACGCTGACCGGCTCGCCGCCCGCCCGCTGCCGGTCGATGTACAGCGGGTCGTCGAACGTCACCTCGGGTGGCTCGACGGTTGGGCAGACCGGCTCCTGGGCGATGGCGGAGACGGTTGGGACGGCCAGGGTAACGGCGACAGCGGCGAGCGCCAGGCGAAGCTTCACGGCAGGCTCCTCTCTAGGGCGTTTGAGGCGTGATGCCGGAATCTCACCCTAGCATTTCGCCGTCTCGTCCAAAAAGTCCTCTATGCACATTCACAGAGGGACAGGGGCTGCGGGGGATCAGTCAGCCGGACAGCGCCGTGCGAACAGCCCCCTGGCCTGCGGTATCCGGCCCACGCGTTCGACGATGAAGTCGAGTTCGGTCTCGGTCGCGGCGATCACCGCCGCGACGTATGCGTTCCGTGACACTCCCACCCGTGCCGGAAGCCCACGCCAGCAGGAGACGGGGGAGATGGCCAGGTGTGTCCCCGCGGTGTCCTGTAGCTCCTCGGCGCCGGGATCGAGCTGCCCCGGATCGGGTGCCGAATCGAACACCGCCACCCATTCGGCGTTCGCCGCACCGGCGCCCGCTTCCTCGCCCTCCACTTCCTCACCCTCGGCCTCCTCCAGGATCTCCTCGATCCCTTCCCCCTCCGCTTCGGCTTCGGCCTCGAACGGGATGATCTGCGCGAACCCCAGGGCCTCAACGAACGAACGGCGGTCGAAGCCCGATCCGACCACGGCCATCTCGGTGCACGGGAAATCGGCTTCCCAGGCGAAGACCCACTCGCCGCCCCGTCCGAGCAGTCGGCCGGATCCCACCGTGGCCAGCGGGAGCTCCTCCACCAGGGGCAGTGCTCGCTCGACGTCGGGGCGCACGCCGAGGTGGAAGACCAGGCGCCGGTCCTGCGGGCCGCGAAAGTCCTCCCGGACGCCGAGGCGGTCGTCCGCCTCGACCTCCTCGCTGCTCACCCGGCCGAACCCGGGGGGGACGACTGGCCTGGCTCCGCACGCCGGGGTCGACCGGCCCGGATCGAAGTCGCCGGCGCAACCGGCTCCCAGGAGGGCCGCCCCCGCAGCCACGGCGATCAGCCGAGGGAGCGAGCGGCGGGCGGGATCCTGTTTCAGGCCGGCAGGGTAACCCGCTGGATGCCGTGGCCGAATGTTGCCGCGGTCAGCGTGTTGGTCCCCGGGTGGTGCCGGAGGTCCAGGATGGGCACGGCCGGCAGACCGGAGCCCACAGCCAGCCACGTCGCGTTGGCGGTGTCCGTCACCTGGACCGTGTCGGCGTCGTCGCTGAGGAACACCCCCACATCGGTGCCCACGGCCAGCCGCCCACCGGGAAGCGTCACGATCTCGTTGACCGGGGCGTCCGGCAGGTTGCCGCTGACGTCCGACCAGGTGGTGCCTCCATCCGTGGTCCGCACGACGTGCGGCGTGTTGTCCCCACCCCGGAACCCGGAGAAGGTGGCGTAGGCCAGGTTGGGGTCGTTCGGATCGACGGCCACCCGCGTGACCCACGTGCCGGGCAGGTCATCGTCCGCGTCGGTATCCCGCAGGCGGATCCAGCTCTGACCCTGGTCGGTCGTCCGCCACAGCAAGCCGTCGTCGGTCCCCACGTAGATCACGTTCGGGTCGGAGGCCGAGACGGCGATCGTGGTGATCGTTCCGTAGATGCGGTATCCGCTGTTGGGGTCGAGCTGGGGCGGGTCCGTGGTCAGGTCCGGGCTGATGGGCCTCCACGTCAGCCCCCCGTCGGTCGATCGGTTGACGATGTTCCCGCCGAAATACATGACGTCGGCGTCTTTCGGATCGAACAGCATCGGCGTCCACCAGCCGCGCCGGTTGGAGGTCGTACTCCCCAGGAACCGGAACGCCACGCCGCCGTCCTCCGTCCGCGAGCAGTTCCCCCCGTACTGAGCGCACCCGTAGACAACCCGGTCGTCCTCGAAGTTGATCAGCGTCTGGAGGCCGTCGCCGCACAGCCCGTACTTCGTCCATGTGTGCGGATGGCCGACGTTCCCGCCGAAGTAGTTGCGCAGGCACATGTTGTCCTGCAGCCCGGACACCACGCGGTTGGGGTTCTGCTCGCTCACGTCGACGCTGTAGTGCTGTGTCCATCCCTGCATCGCGGCGCCGATCCACGTCCCGATCCGTCCGTTGGCATCGGAGCGGTACACGCCGCCGTCATTGGCCAGGTACACGCGGCCGGCCTCATTCGGGTCCCAGGCCATGCCGTGCTGGTCGGCGTGCACGAACACCTGGTTCGCCCCGGTCGCCACACCCGCCGTGGAGACGGAGTGGGCGGTGAAGCTGCCCCCCCCGTTGGTGGATTCGATCAGCTCCAGGCCGGCCACGAACAGGCGGTCCGGGTTCGCCGGGTCGACCCAGACCTTGCCGAACCACCAGCCATAGCTGGACTGGCTCAAGGAACCGGCGCCCGCAGACGTTTTCGTCCACGTGGCCCCGCCGTCGCTCGATCGCCACAGGCCCACCGCGGTTCCGTTCAGCTTGTTGGCCACCACCGCGTACGCCCGGTTGGGGTCCGACGGAGCGAACGCCACGCCGATCCGCCCCACCTCGCCGGGAGCGACGTTCCCCGGCAGCGTGGCCTCGCTCCACGTGGCCCCGCCGTCGGTCGAGCGGAACACGCCTGACCCCGGACCCGCGTAGACGCGGTGTGTCGGAAGCCGCTGATGGTCCCACATCCCGACCAGGATGTTGTTCGGGTTCACCGGATCGATCGCGACGTCGACCGCTCCTGTGGTGGGGTTCTCACCTGCCAGCACCAGTTCCCACGTGTCGCCCCCGTCCGTGGAGCGGTACAGCCCCCGCTCGCCCCCGGGCACGAACAGGTTCCCGGCCGCCGCCACGAACAGCCGTGTGGGGTCCTTGGGGTCCACCGCGATCCGCCCGATGGCCCCGGAGGTCGGAAGCCCGATGGGCTGCCAGGTGGCCCCGTCGTCGCGCGACCGGTACAGGCCGGTGCCCCCCCACACGATGCTGCCGCCTCCCGGGTTGGGTTCGCCCGTGCCCGCGTAGATCGTGCCGTCGGAGCCCACCGCCACGGCTCCCATGGCCTGGGTGATCCCGGGGACCCACGCGTAGTCCCACGTCAACGCGGCGTCGGTGCTCTTCCACACCCCGCCGCTGGCGGTCGCGGCATACACGGTGCCGTCGGCCGTCGGATCGACGGCGATCTCCGAAACGCGCCCGCCGATGTTCGTCGGGCCGAGGTGCGTCCAGGCCGCGTCGGCGAGGGTGGGAGCATCCTCCGCGGTGGCTGCCCGGAGCTGCGCGGCCTGGGCCAATGCGCGACGGTAGTCCACGGTTCGGACCGCTCCCGATTCCCCGGCCCGCTGGGCCATCAGCCAGTCGCCGACGGGGGAGCGCGGGCCGAGGTCGCCCTCCTCCGCAGCGGAGCCGTTCCCGGTGGAGAAGCTCAGCCGCGCCGTTGGCGCCGCGGCGACGAGCCAGGCAACCGACAGGCAAGCGAGCACGAACAGAAGGTTCCTGATCCTCAGCATGCAGGGACCTCCGGGCAGGCGAGCGCGAGGCGCTGAGCGGGCGCGGGCATTCAACAACACAGTACGCGGCCGGGGGTCCGGATTCCTGCCTGGACCCCGCGGGAAGGCCCGGCTACAACGTGGGCTTGGTGACCATGAGGAACACGATGATGATGGTGGGGATGGCCAGCCCGATCCCGGTGATGCGCGACCGGGTGGCCAGCCGCTGGTAGGCGGGCGAGGTCGGCCCCTGCACCTCCAGGACCTCGATCTGCCGGCGCAGCGTGGGGGTGTACAAGCCCGCCCCGACCACCACGACCAGGGCGTACAGGGCCAGTCCGGCGGCTATCCAGAAGTCGGTGATCCGTACCCCGCTGATCGCCACCATGATCAGGCCGGTCACCAGGAGCAGCGCGTAGGCCGGGTTGGCGAACCGGTCGTCGAGCGCCTTGATGCCCCGCAGGACGTGCAGCTCGTGATCGGGGTCTCTGGCTGCCCGGGACAGCCAGATGCCGTAGGAGGCGTTGAACCCCACCGCGATGATGGCCAGGACCACGTGGAGGAACTTCACGGCGTCGTAGACGGTGATCACTTGTCGACCTCCATCCACCACTCGGTGAACTCGGAGCACTTCCCATTCCCGTCCAGGCGGATCACCCACAGGTTGCTGTAGTCGGGATCGTTCATGTATGTCGTCCATCCCCGGACGAATGCCAGGTCGCCGTCGACGCCCAGGATCTCTGATCGGAACGTCCACGTCCCCGGCTCGTCCTTCCTCCGGATCCATTTCGCGGCGATGGTGTCGGGTCCCACCCACGGGTCGCGATGCGGCGCGGTGAAGTACCGGGCGTCATCGGTGAACAGGGCGGTGATGTCGGCCGGGTCGTTGCTGTCCCACGCCCGGACGTACCGTTCCAGCCAGGCCTCAACGACGGCGCGGGTCAGGTCCACGACGGGATGATGCCCCGCCTGGGGATGGCAAACAATCCGGCTGCGGGCGTCGAACGGCCCCGCCGAGCGTGGCGGGGCCGTCCGGTTGATCGGGGCTACTTGATCTGGCCGCGGATCTCCCCGCCCGGAAAGTCCCCGGGGGGACCGGGCGGGTCGGCGTTGTTGCCGTCGGTGGTGTGGACGTTCGCGTAGGTCACACCGACCCGCATGGCTTCGACGAGCTCCTCGATCTCACCGGGCTCGATCCCCTGGGTCGACGGGCCGATGACGTCGGGCCGGTCGATCGTCCCGGCCACGGTTCCGCCGGTCGGGGGGCAGGGCGGCTTGTCGCCGCCGCCACACAGGAAGGCGGAGACTCCGCCGTTCACGCCGACCTGTCCGAGGTGGATGTGGGCAGCGAAGGCATTCTGGATGTCCGAATAGGTCAGGACGTAGACGATCTCGGGCCCCGTGGTCGTGTTGACCACGCTTGTCCGAAGCTGCCCGGTGGCCGGGGTTGAGACCGAGGGGACCTCCTCCCAACCGGTCAGCCCGGCCTTGGAGCTCCGTCCTTCCCGGGCCATCGTGGGGCCGACCAATAGTGGCACCGCGGCCAGGACCGTGGCCGTGCAGAGGATGACGAACCGGGTGCGATTCATGCGGGCCTCCTCTCGACGGGGACGTGGGTACTACGCCAGAAGCGGCCCCAGGGATTCGATCCTGGTGTCCTAGCGTCCCTGGAACTTCGGCTCTCGCTTCTCGGCGAACGCCGTGACGCCTTCCAGGTGATCGGCCGTGTCCCCCATCCTGGCCTGGGCCTCGGCCTCTCGGTGCAGCGCCTCACCCAAGTCGCTGGTTACCGCTCCCCGCAGCAGCTCCTTGGTGGCGCCCAGCGCCGCCGTGGGCATGGCCGCAAGCCGGGCGGCGTACTCGGCCACCTCCTTTTCGAACACGTCGGCGGCGACCACCCGGCTGACCAGGCCGATCTGCAGCGCGGTCTGCGCGTCCACCATCTCCCCGGTCATGGACAGCTCGAGCGCCCTGGCGTAGCCGATCAGGCGGGGGAGCAGCCACGTTCCGCCGGAGTCGGGGGCCAGGCCGATCTTCACGAACGCCTGGGTGAACCGGGCCTCCTCGCTGGCGATGCGGATGTCGCATGCCGCCGCCAGCGACACGCCGGCTCCGGCGGCCACGCCGTTCACCGCGGCGATGACCGGCTTGGGGGTCTCGACGATGACGGGGATC
>DASZKM010000098.1:0-2852 GCA_035947055.1 Actinomycetota bacterium | reverse complement strand
GACGACCCGGGCCGCGATGGGCCGGGGGAGCCGCTCCAACGGCGCCGCTTCCATCCGGATCTCATCATCCAGGACGTCGGTGACACGCTTGGCGGCCTCAGAGGCCAGCGCATCCAGGTACGCAACGTCGTCCCTGACGTGCTCGGCGGCACGGGCCAGCGTTGCCCGGATCCCTCGGTCGAGGCTTCGTTCCAGAACCGGCAGCACCTCCATGCGGATCCGGTTCCGAAGAAAGCGCGGGTCCCGATTGGTGGGATCCTGGCGCGAGCGAAGCCGGAGCGACCGGTTGAACGCGGTGACCTCGGCGCGGGATGTCTCCAGCAGCGGGCGCGCGCCGGGGAATCCCAGCGGGGGAAGCGACGCCACCGGCGGCATCCCGGCCACGGCTTCCAGACCGCCGCCCCGGATCAACCCCAGCAGGACCGTCTCGGCCTGGTCGTCCTCGGTGTGTCCCAGCGCGGCACGGTCGGCGCCCAGCTCGGTGGCAGCGGTGGTGAGGGCGCCGTACCGGGCCAGGCGGGCCCAGGCCTCAACCGACTGTCCGCGGCGGGGGGCGTCGACGGCTTCCCGAAGAACGAACGGAAGACGAAGCGACGACGCCTGCCGCTCGACGTGCCGGGCGTCACGCGGCGAGTCGGGACGAAGGCGATGATCGAAGTGGAACACCGCCAGCTCGATGCGCAGCAGACGCCGCAGCCGATGCAGGGTGTGGAGGAGGCAGGTCGAGTCGGGACCCCCGGAGCACGCCACCAGCACGCGGTCTCCCGCCTGGAACAGGTCGTGCTTCCGAGACGTGGCGACGACTTGCTGAAGAACGCGAGCGACCGCGGGAGGTTGTCCCCGCCCGACGGTCATCAGTTCGCGGCGGCGACCCGTTCCACCCAGGCCCGGGGCCGGGCGATCTCGGCGAGCGTCGGCAGGTGCTCGGGCGCCTCCCACACCCGGGCGAACCCCTCCGCCCCGCCGCGGCGAACCACCTCGGAGACGAACCGCTCCCCGGTGTCGTACTGACGGCCCTTCACGTCGAGGCCCACGGCGCGCTGGACCACCTTGCCCAGACCTTGCTTGCGCCGCCGCTCCCGGAGCGTGCGCCGCATGCGCGGCGCGCCGCCGATCCGTCCGTCCGACAGCCGGTCCATGACGTAGTTCCCGTGCCCTTCCAGCAGCGACATCAGCGCCTGCATCTTGCGGAAGGTGTCGCGCTGCTCGGGAGTCATCAGCACGGACAGAACTCCCATCTCCTTCCACTCGCCGTTGCGGCGGATCTCCTCTCGCGCCCGGCGGAGCCGTTCGATCAGCTCCCGGGCGTCGAGGTTCAGGCTCTGGAGGTACGTCTCGATGAGCTCGCCCAGATACCCGCGCAGCCACGGAACGCCTTCGAACTGAACGCGGTGGGTGACCTCGTGCAGTGCGAGCCACAGGCGGAACTCTCTGCCGTCGAACCGGTGTTTCCGCTCGAGCTCCACGACGTTCGGACCGACGAAGTAGATCAGGTCCCGGTCGTCGGGCGGGAGGAACAGGTCGTACTGGCCCAGCACGCGACGGGACAGGTAGCCGAGGATCCCACCGACCTGGAAAGCCAGGACGCTTCGGCGGACCGGGGCCAGGGCGCCGTCGGGTCGCCTTCCCACCAACCGCGACGCCACCGGCTCCAGGATCTGCTCGAACCCCCGGAGGTTCTGGGCGAGCCACTCCCGTCTGGTCATCACCCATGCCCGCGATGCCGGAGCGTCGATGCGAAGGCCAGTGAACTCAGTGACCAGCGAGTCGGCGTGGGCCACGGCGTCGTCGAGCTCTTCGGCCAGGCGGGCCCGGTCGGCCCGGCGCATCCCGGGGGTGGGACCGGAAAGCCGGCCTCCGATGCGTTTCGCGGCCTCCCAGTCGAGGAGCCGCGCCGCCGCTCCGGCCATACGGCTAGTGACGCGGCCTTCCGGCGCGCCCTGCATCAGCCTGCGTCGGCCTTCTCCCGGGCGGCCCGGATGGCCGCGGCCCGGGCCCGGCTCTCCGCGATCGGCTGGGCGAGTCCCTTGTCGAGCTGCTCCTTCAGCACCCGGTCGAACGTCTCCTTGTCCGCACCGGGAGGAGCCTTGGCCGGAGGGGTCTCCGCGGCGGGCTCTTCCCTGGGCGGGGCCGGAGCGTCGACCTGCTTGGGAGCTTCCTCGGCCTGCTCCGCTTCGGCCGCCGGCGAGTCGGGCGGAGGAACGGTTGGCTCGCGCTCCGTGGCCTGCCGCTGGGCGGAAGCCTCGGCGGCATCCTTGCGGGCCTCCTCCGGTGGGGCCGATGCCACCTTGTCCTCCGGGGGCGGAGTCGGTTCGCCGCCGCCTTCCTGCGAGGGGATCTCTTGCTTCGGCTTCTGCTCGGGGCCACCTGGGGTGGGCTGTTGGGCGCCCTCTTCTTTGGGAGGAGGTGTGGGCGCCATGGCCGGCTGGGCCGAAGAGGGGGCGGCGGGCGCAGCGGACTGTGCTCCTGCGGCCTTGGCCCGGGCGGCCCGGACCCCTGCGGCCTTGGCCCGGCCCTCGGCGACCCTGCGGTCCGCTCCCTTGTCCAGCTGGGCCTGGAGCTCGCGTTCGTAGGTCTCCTGATCCGGCTCGACGTGCTCCGGTGCAGCAGCTGGAGCCGGCGCGGACGGTGCGGCGGGGGCCTCGGGCTTGGCTTCCGCCGGGGCGGGAACCTCGGCCGGTGCCTGGGTCTGCGTTGGGGCGGCGGGGGCCTCGGTGCTCGCTGCGGCCGGAGCCGGCGCGGTCTTCGTGGCCGCAGGCGCCGCGGCGGCCGCGGGTCGCTCGGGCGCGCGCGCGCTCTCGGGGACGGGTTGCTGCTCGGCTGCGGTCTTCACCGACGCAGCGGCGGGGATG
>DASZKM010000097.1:0-3564 GCA_035947055.1 Actinomycetota bacterium | reverse complement strand
CGTCGCGGCGGGCGCACTCCTCCACGGAGGCGGACACGAAGACCTCAACGAACCGGGGGATCTGGCTACGGATCTGGTCACGGATGGCCCGGTAGGGAGAGATGGCGGAGACCACCACCGCCGCCCCGTGATAGGCCAGCCGCTCGGCCACCCAGCCGATGCGGAGGATGTTGGTGTCGCGGTCTTCCTTGGAGAACCCCAGGCCCTTCGACAGGTTGGTCCGGACCACGTCGCCGTCCAGGAGCTCCCACCGAACGCCGCGTCGCTGCAGCTGTTCGACGAAGGCCTCGGCGATCGTGGACTTCCCCGACCCCGACAGCCCGGTGAGCCACACCGCGAACCCCTCCGGCGCCGGCGCGGGGCCGAAGTGCTTGGTGGTGGTGACCCACTCGGCCTGATGGGTCTCGGTCACAGGATGCTCTTTCCCTGCACGTCCGCCGGGACCGGCAGGCCGTACAGCTTCATCAGCGTGGGCCCCACGTCGAGGAGGCTCAGCCCCTCGGCCTTGCCGGTGGGCTGGTCAGGAAGGCCGCGCATGACGAACACGCCCTTCTTGTCGTGGTTGGCCCCGTCGGGACCGGTGTCGTTCTCGTACGTGAACACGCCGTCGGTGGCCATGCCCAGCGTGCCCACCGACCGCCATTCGAGGTCGCCGAAGTACACGATGAGGTCCGGGGCCACCCCCCGAACCGAGGGATAGACGTCCTGGGGCTTGAACACCTTGGTGCCCAGGGGCTTGCCGTCGGGCCCGGGCATGGCCTCCAGCTTGCCGGCCAGCTCGTCGCGCACCCGCTCGTAGTCCGCGGGGTCCACGATCCCGTTCGGCTCCCGGTCGCGGACGTTGAGGAACAGCCTGCCGTAGTAGCCGCCGTCCCCCCACGCCACGGTCTTCGACCAGTCGATGGGCGCCTTGGCGATCGGTGTTCGCCCGTCCAGCCGCTCCGACAGGGTCTGGTAACCCTCCTGCATCAGCCAGTCGTTGAAGCACACACCCCCGGCCATGGGCCGGGCGCCGTGATCCGACATCAGGATGGTGACCACGTCGTCGGGGAGCGACTCCAGCAGCGAGCCCACCTCGTTGTCGAGCATCCGGTAGTAGTCCTCGAACGCGCTCTCGAAGGGGTTACCGGGCACGTACTTCGGGTCGGTTGGATCGCAGTAGTGCCAGAACACGTGATGGAGCCGGTCGAGGCCCATCTCCACCAGCATGAAGAAGTCCCACGGCTTGTTCCTGACCAGCCGGCGGGCCAGCTTGAACCGGCGTTCGGTCATCGCGTGGCACTGCTGGAGGACGTGCTCGGGGCCCTGCTCGCGGAAGTTGGGGATGTCGAAGATGTACTCCCCGACCTCTTCCTCCACCTCGGCGCGGAGGTCGTCGGGCCAGGTGTACTTGTCCGCGGACGGCGGGGTCAGGAAGCACGACACCCGCCACCCCTCCACCGGGCGGGGCGGATAGCCGGGAGGGACGCCGATGAGCAGCGACCGCTTACCGGCCTCGCCGAGCAGGTCCCACACCGTCGGCTCCTTGACGGCCAGCGACGTGGCGATGGACAGCCCCTCGTACGTGCTGTCCTTTCGGTTGCGGAACCCGTAGATGCCGAGCTGGCCGGGGGTCTTGCCGGTCATCGAGCAGGCCCACGCCGGGACGGTGATGGGCGGCGTGATGCTCTCCAGCTCGCCGTGCAGGCTCCCCTGCATCAGGGCGCGGATGTTCGGCATCACGTTCGCGTACCGGTCGAAGAGCAGCGCCGGCGTGGCGCAGTCCAGACCGATCACGGCGATCCTGGGTCCGTCGTTCACCATCGTCCTCTCAGGGGATTCCGTGGGACGCCCGCGTTGGGACGCACGGCGGGTCATTCTATCGGCTGGGCGCTCGGCGCCCCAACGCGCGCCGCCTCTTATCATCGGCGGCCGTGGCGCTGCTCCGGCGAGTCCTGTACCTGGACGCCCTCCGCGAGGCCGTGGTGGGCGTGGCCCTCCTGGGCTTTCCCGGCACCCTGCTCATCGAGCTCTTCGACCAGCCACCGTACGGGGACTACGCGTTCGTCCGGATCCTCGGGCTCGCGTCGCTCGTCCTGGCCATGTTGATGGTCCTGGTCGGCCACAGGGTGCAGGAGGTGTGGTGGTGGTCGTGGGCCTTCGTCGTGCTGGAGGTGGGACGAGCCGGCCTGGCCTCCCTGAACGCGCTGATCGGCCTTCCGCCGGGGGCGGGCGCCCTCGTCTGGTGGCTGAACGCCGGGGTGTCGTGGCTCTTCGCCGCCGGCTTCCTGTGGGGCCTGGCCCGCGCGGGTGCCGAAAAGCCGCCGCCCTGACTTAGTGCATCCCGCCGTGGGCCGCCGCAGCGGCCGCGGCGGCTGCCTCCGCGTCCTCCTCTTCCGGCTTCTCCACCACCGCGCTCTCGGTGGTCAGCACCATTGCGGCGATCGAGGCCGCGTTCTGGAGCGCCGAGCGGGTGACCTTGGCCGGATCGATGATCCCGGTCTTCACCATGTCCACCCACTCGCCACGGGCGGCGTCGAATCCCATGGCCCCCTGCTCGGCGCGGAGGCGCTCCACGATCACCGAGCCCTCGTGCCCGGCGTTGCTGGCGATGAGGCGGGCCGGCTCGGCCAGGGCCTGCTGGACGATCCGGGCGCCCGTCGACTCGTCGCCACCTTCCATGGTCAGCTTCGACACGGCTTCCTCGGCCCGGATCAGCGTGACGCCGCCACCGGCGACGATGCCCTCCTCCACAGCGGCCCGAGTGGCCGACAGCGCGTCCTCGATGCGGTGCTTCTTCTCCTTGAGCTCGACCTCGGTGGCCGCGCCGACCCGGATCAGGGCCACGCCGCCGGACAGCTTGGCCAGCCGCTCCTGCAGCTTCTCCCGGTCCCAGTCGGAGTCGGTCTCCTCGATCTGGGCCTTGAGCTGATTGATGCGCCCCTGGATCTCGCCGGCGTCCCCGGCGCCCTCGACGATCGTGGTGTCGTCCTTGGTGACCACCACGCGCCGGGCCCGGCCCAGCATGTCGAGCGTGACGCCTTCCAGCTTCAGGCCGATCTCCTCGGACACCACCTGACCACCGGTGAGGATGGCCATGTCCTGGAGCATCTCCTTGCGGCGGTCGCCGAACCCCGGCGCCTTCACCGCCACGGCCTGGAACGTTCCCCGGATCTTGTTCACCACCAGCGTGGCCAGGGCCTCGCCCTCCACGTCCTCGGAGATGACCACCAGCGGCTTGCCGCTCTGGGCCACCTTCTCCAGGACCGGAAGCAGGTCGGAGACGCTGGAGATCTTGGCCTGGTTCAGGAGGATGTACGGGTCCTCGAACACGCCCTCCATCCGCTCCTGGTCGGTGACGAAGTACGGCGAGATGTAGCCCTTGTCGAACTGCATCCCCTCGACGAACTCCAGCTCCATCCCCAGGGTCTGGCCCTCTTCCACGGTGACCACGCCGTCCTTGCCCACCTTGTCCAGGGCCTCGGCGATGACCTCGCCGATCTCCGGGTCGGCGGCCGAGATGGCCGCCACGTTGGCGATCTCTTCCTTGCCCTCCACGTCGCGGGCCAGCTTCTGGATCGTCTC
>DASZKM010000096.1:0-1687 GCA_035947055.1 Actinomycetota bacterium | reverse complement strand
GGCGGCGGCGGCCGCGGCCGCTCCCTGCCAGGCGTCGTCCAGCGGAAGCTGCCCGTCCTCTCCCGACGCCGACGACGCCTCGCCCAGCACGTCGGTCCCCAGATAGCGCTGGGACACTTCCCGCAGTCCGTAGGACGCCTCGGCCGGATCGAGCAGGTACGCGGCCAGCAGGGTGTCGAAGGCCACCCCTTCAACCTGCAGGCCGTGCCGGAGCGCGGCGGCCTGGAGCTCCTTGGCGTCGTGCACCCACTTCGCCCTGGTGGGGTCGGCCAGCCAGCGCCGGATCGGCTCGGGGACGTTTCCGTCGAGCGGAAGGTACGCGCCCCGGCCCTTTCCCGGTGACAGAGCCAGCCCCGTGGGCGCCCCGCCGCTCTCCACCAGGGCCACGGCCCGCGGTCCGGTGCCCTCGACGAGCCGCTCCGCGTCGGCGACCGGGGCCCGGATCACGTCCAGCTTCTCCGCCTTGAGGGCGGGCCGGGAGACGCCGGCTTCTTCCAGTCGCTCCAGCAGGGTTCGAAACTCCAGCGAGTTGAACAGCCGTCGGACGGCATCGTCGTCTCGGTCGCCCATGACGCAGCCGTCGGGATCGATGTCCAGCTCCACGTCGGTCTGGAGCCGGGCCAGGTCCTTGTTGATCCGAAGCTGGTCCCCGGCGTCCTTGATGGCCGCCGCGAGCTTCGGCTTCAGCGCGTCGGCATTGGCCACCACCGCTTCGACGCTGCCATGCTCCTGGATCAGCCGGCTGGCCGTCTTCTCCCCCACCCCGGGGATGCCCGGGATGTTGTCGGAGGTGTCGCCCTTCAGCGCCACGTAGTCCAGGTACTTCTCGGGAGGCAGGCCGAACCGTTCGGTCACCGCCGCCTCGTCGTAGTCGACGATGTCGGAGATCCCCCGGCGGTTGAACATCACCTTGAGCCCCGGCCGGACCAGCTGGAAGAAATCACGGTCGGCGGTGACGATGACCGCCTCCATGCCCTCGTCGAGGGCCCGGAGGGCCAGCGCGGCGATGGCATCGTCGGCCTCGTGCCCCTCGATCTCCACGATGGGCACCTTCAGCGTCTCCAGGACCTCGCGGATCAGCCCCAGCTGCTCCTTGAACTCGTCGGGCGCCGCGGTCCGCTGGGCCTTGTAGTCGGCGTACTGCTCCAGACGCACCGTGGGAGGGCCCTTGTCGAAGGCCACGGCGATGCGGTCCGGCTTCTCCTCGGCCAGGAGCTTGATGAGCATCGACGTGAACCCGTAGACGGCGTTGGTGACCTGGCCCGAGGTGGTGGCCAGCGTCGGGGGAAGGGCGAAGTAGGCCCGGTAGGACAGGCTGTGCCCGTCGATCAGGAAGATGCGCTTCGCGGTCGTGACTCGATTGTACCGGCGGGGGATGCTTGCTCGGATGGCGGCCCTCCTCTAAGGTGAGCGCAGCGAAGGCGCTCCCGCGGGGGCGCCTTTCTTCGTATCCGGCTGGGCCGGACGGCACGGTTGCCGCCCGGCCTTTCGCGTTCCTGGAGGAAGGATGGGTCCGAGCACCGAGCGGGACGCTTGCGGCATCGGCTTCGTGGCCGACGTTCGGGGACGGGCGTCGCACGCTCTGCTGGAGACCGCGCTGGAGGCATTCCGGCGGGTCCGGCACCGGGGCGCGGTGGCTTCGGATGCCCGGACCGGTGACGGGGCCGGCGTCCTGGTCCCCCTCCCC
>DASZKM010000095.1:0-4851 GCA_035947055.1 Actinomycetota bacterium | reverse complement strand
TGTTAGCCGAGGAAATCCACACAAATGGATGGCGACCCTGCAGGTGGAACCGCCCGGATGTTGGTGCAAGCGGCATATCCTCCCGGAGAAGTGGAGTTCCACGAGGTCATCCGACGGAGGTTCATGTGTCGCTCCTTCCAGGACCGTGACGTCCCCGAGCAGAAGATCGAGGCGATCCTCGATGCTGCCCGGCGGTTCCCGTCCGCGGGCCACACGCAGCCGCAGGAGTTCGTGGTCGTTCGCGACGCCTCCGTGAAGCACGACCTGGCCCGTGCCGCGCTCGACCAGATGTTCCTCGCCGACGCTCCGGTGCTGATCGCGGTCGTCTCCGACACCGACCGGTCCGCCGCTCGCTACGGCAGACGCGGCGTCGAGTTCTACAGCATCCTCGATGGGGGCTTCGCGTCGATGATCGTGCTGCTCGCGGCCGTGGACCAAGGCCTGGGCGCGGCGTTCGTTGCGGCTTTCGACGACGACGCTGTCGGAGCCGTACTCCACCTACCTACTCATGTCCGTCCCATCGGGCTGATCGGGGTGGGCTACTGCGCGGAGGCACCGGGCCGGCACCGGCGGCGGCCGCGGCAGGAGATCATCCACCTCGATCGCTACTCGGGCTGAGCCCGCGGGCTAGCCGTGCCCCGGCCTGGAAAGTCAGGCTGGCTAACCCCACCCCCGAGTGTGCCCGGCCCGGGGCGTGGGTATGTCTGGGATCGGAGTCCTCCCCCGGAGGGGGTATTCGTGCTGCCCGGAACCGGGAATCGACCGCGCCAATGAGCCCCATGCTCACGGTGGCGCGTGAGCTTGAGGCTGAGCTGGAGCGCGCCATCGCCGGAGAGGTGCGCTTCGACGACGGGTCCCGGGCGCTGTACTCCACCGACGCGTCGAACTACCGGCAGGTGCCGATCGGCGTCGTCCTGCCACGCGACGTCGATGATCTGATCGCGACCGTCGACATCTGCCGCGAGCAGGACGCGCCCATCCTTCCCCGTGGGGGAGGGACCAGCCTGGCCGGACAGTGCTGCAACGTCGCGGTATTGATCGACTGCTCGAAGTACCTGCGTCGCGTCCTCGATATAGACCCCGGAACGGCTACGGCCCGCGTCGAGCCGGGTGTGGTGCTGGACGACCTTCAGCGATCGGCTGAACCCCACGGACTGATGTACGCCCCGGATCCCTCCACGCACAGCCACTGCACCCTCGGCGGCATGATCGGCAACAACTCATGCGGTGTGCACTCCCTCGTCGGCGGCAGAACCTCGGACAACGTCGTGGAGCTCGACGTCCTGACCGCCGATGGTCACCGACTTCGCGCGGGCCCTTCCATTGGAGACGAGCTATCGAGAACTGTCGAGCGAGGCGACTGGCACGGAGACGTGCACCGGCGCCTGCGCGATCTCCGGGACCGGTACGGCCAACTGATCCGTGACCGGTTCCCACCGATCCCACGGCGGGTCTCCGGGTTCAACCTCGACGAGCTGCTCCCGGAGAAGGGGTTCAACGTGGCGCGGGCGCTGACCGGTACGGAGGGTACCTGTGCGACCGTGCTGGAGGCCACCGTTCGCCTGATTCCCAAGCCGGCGCACGACGTGCTGGTTGTTCTCGGGTTCCCCGACGTGTTCGAGGCCGCCGACGCGGTTCCGGAGATCTTGGCGGCGGAGCCGTACGGCCTGGAGGGGATGGACGACGTCTTGCTCGAGGACATCAACCGGAAGGGGATGCACCCTCGCGCCCGGGACGTACTTCCTGAAGGGAAAGGCTGGCTCCTCGTCGAGTTCCGGACCGACACGCCGGAGGAGGCGAAGTCGCGGGCAGAGCGATTGGTCCGAGCGCGGAGCCTTCGCCGCGCTTCGGGACGCATCTACGAGGCCGCCGACGAGAAGCGGCTGATCTGGGGAATCCGCGAGTCGGGTCTGGGAGCGACCGCATTCGTCCCCGGGATGAAGGACACGTGGGAGGGGTGGGAGGACTCGGCGGCGCCGCCGGAGCGGCTCGGGGACTACCTTCGGGAGCTGAGAGCACTGCTCGAGCGGTACCGCTACCACGGCGCGTTCTACGGGCATTTCGGCGACGGCTGCCTTCACACCCGGATCGACTTCGAGCTGACCACCGCGCAGGGAGTCGCGAGATGGCGGTCCTTCCTCGACGAGGCGGCCGATCTCTGCGTCTCTTACGGGGGGTCGCTCTCGGGTGAGCATGGGGACGGGCAATCGAGGGCCGAGCTGCTGCCCAGGATGTTCGGGAAGGAGCTCGTCGAGGCGTTCCGAGAGTTCAAGGCGATCTGGGATCCCGGCAACCGGATGAACCCGGGAAAGGTCGTCGACCCCGCGCCGATCGCGTCCAACCTTCGGCTCGGGACGGGTTACGCCCCGACCGAGCCGGAGACCCATTTCAGGTTCCCGAACGAGGGGAGTTTCTCGCGAGCCGCGCTCCGGTGTGTCGGTGTTGGCGAGTGCCGCCGCCCGGCCGGCGGCGTCATGTGCCCCAGCTACATGGTGACGCGCGAGGAGAAGCACTCCACGCGCGGTCGCGCCCGGATGCTCTTCGAGATGCTCCAGGGCGACGTGGTCCGGAACGGCTGGCGGGACGAGAACGTCAAGGAGGCCCTCGACCTGTGCCTCGCCTGCAAGGGCTGCCGGACCGAGTGTCCGGTCAACGTCGATATGGCCACCTACAAGGCGGAGTTCATGTCACATTACTTCGAGGGGCGATTGCGTCCGCTCCCCGCGTACGCCATGGGTCTCATCCCCTGGTGGGCCCGGCTCGCATCGAGGGTGCCGTCCTTCGCGAATGCCCTCACCCAGACGCCAGGGCTCTCGCAGCTCGTCAAGCGTGCCGCGGGTCTCGCGCCGCAGCGGCCGATCCCACGATTCGCCCCCGTATCGTTCACGAGGTGGTTCCGTCGAGGCCATCGCCCGGTCGGCTACCGCGGGAAGGTCATCCTTTGGCCGGACACCTTCAACAACTACTTCCACCCCGCGATCGCCGCAGCAGGAGCGCTCGCACTCGAGGGTTTCGGGTACCGCGTGGTGATCCCGCCGAGGCCGCTGTGCTGTGGCCGGCCGCTCTACGACTTCGGAATGCTCCCGCTCGCGAAGCGGTTCCTCCGCAAGGTCCTGGCGGAGCTCCGCGGACCGATCCGAGCCGGGGTTTCCCTGGTCGGGCTCGAGCCGAGCTGCGTGGCCGTGTTCCGCGACGAGCTGACCAACCTGTTCCCCGACGACGAGGACGCGAAGCGTCTTGCCGGTCAGTCCTTCACCTTCGCCGAGTTCCTGGAACGGGAAGACCTGGACCTCCCCACGCTGATGCGTCCCGCGCTTGTCCAGCGCCATTGCCACCACGCCTCGGTGATGGGGTTCGATGCTGACCGCAGCGTGCTCGCCAAGGTCGGCATCGACGCCGAGGTCCTGGACTCGGGGTGCTGCGGCCTGGCGGGTTCGTTCGGGTTCGAGCGGGACAAGTACGAGATCGCGCAGGACGCGGGGGAGCGGGTGCTGTTCCCCGCGGTTCGCGAGGCTCCCCAGGGGGCGCTGGTCCTGGCGGACGGGTTCAGCTGCCGTGAGCAGATCAACCACGGAACGGGCAGGCGGGCGATCCACCTCGCACAGGTCGTCCGGATGGCGCAGGACAACGAGCGGCGGAAGGAGAGGTTCCGATGACCGACAAGATCGCATCCGAGCTGCTGGTGGAGCGCCTCATCTCGTGGGGGGTCGACACGGTCTTCGGGCTCCCCGGCGACGGCATCAACGGGATCATGGAGGGCCTCCGCCGCCACAAGGACCGGATCCGCTTCGTGCTCTCCCATCACGAGGAGGCGTCCGCCTTCATGGCCACGGGGTACGCGAAGAGCACCGGGAAGCTCGGCGTCTGCCTGGCAACTTCCGGGCCCGGCGGACTCCACCTGCTGAACGGGCTCTACGACGCCAAGTTGGACCACGTCCCGATCCTGGCCATCACCGGGATGCAGGCGACGACGCAGCTCGGCACCTTCTACCAGCAGGAGGTGCACCTCGACCGGGTCTTCGCCGACCTCGCCGAGTACAACACGATGATCACCGTCCCGGTGTCGATCCCGACGCTCGTCGACATCGCCGTACGGACGGCGCTGTCGCGTCGCACCGTCTCGCACATCACGTTTCCAGTCGACATCCAGGAGGCTGACCCCGAGCAGAAGCCATACGAGGGAGGGATGGGGGTCGCTCGCGAGCCCGAGACGGCGCCGACCTACCGACCTCCGCGGGTGATCCCCGAGCAGGGTGACATCGACCGGGCCGCCTCCGTGCTGAACAAGGGAGAGAACACCGTCGTGCTGGCCGGCGTCGGGGCTCTGGCCGCTGCGGACGAGCTCATCGCCACGGCGGACACGCTGGCGGCGCCCGTCGTGAAGACCTTGCCCGGGAAGGCGGCGATCCCCGACGATCACCCTCTGTCGCTCGGCGGGCTGGGGCTCCTGGGGACGCGCCCGGCTGAGGAGGCGATGGAGAAGGCCGACACGCTCCTGATGGTCGGCACGAACTACCCCTACACGACCTATCTGCCGGAGAAGGCGCGCGTCGTCCAGATCGAACTGGAGCCGATGCGTATCGGGAACCGCATCCCCGTACACGTTCCGCTCGTGGGGGAAGCGCGAGAGACGCTCGGCCTGCTCCGACCACTCCTCCAGCGCCGGGAGGAGCGGTCGTTCCTCCAAGGGTTGCAGGAGGACATGGTTGGGTGGCGGGAGGACCTGGCGGCTTTGGAGGATGCCGACCGTCACCCGATCCAGCCGCAATACCTGATGAGGGTGATCGACCGGCTCGCCACGGACAACGCGATCCTGTCGACCGACTCGGGGACGATCGCCACGTGGGCCGC
>DASZKM010000094.1:0-4467 GCA_035947055.1 Actinomycetota bacterium | reverse complement strand
CCGGTTCGCGGCTGACGTTCGGAATGGGGTCCGACAAGCTCGTCCAACTCGTCGACCCGGGCTGGTACGAGGATCGAGACGCCGCCCTGGACCGTCTCTTCGCCCGGGCCGAGGTGGCGTATGCCCCTCGTCCCGACGAGGACGAACGCCTGGCCGGGGCGCTTGCCGTCCTGGAACCGTGGCAGCCCCGGCTGCGCCTGTTGTCGCTCCCCGCGGACGTCGCCGGCATATCAGCCCGCTCGGTGCGGGAGGCGGTCAGGGACGGGAGGGACGTCGGCGCCCATGTTCCGCCCGACGTGCTTCCTTTCCTGGCCGGCTCCTGACCGGCTGGCAGCTCGGGCAGAAGTACGTCGTCCGGCCGGCCGCCGCGGTACGCGCCAGGCCCGTTCCGCACCGCGGGCACGCAGCCTCCGGGTCGCCCCGCACCTTGATGAGCCATCCCCGCGGAAGGTTGCCGTGTCGCTCGACCCACGTCCGCAACAGGCGGTCGAGCTGGCGATGCAGCCGATCGATATCCGTGGGGCTGAGAGCGTCCAACCGCGTCAGGGGATGGATCCGGGCGTGCCAGAGCACCTCGTCGACGACCAGGTTCCCGGCCCCGGCGATCACGCCCTGGTCCATCAGCGCGGCCTTCACCTGCCCACGGCGCCGCCCGAGCAGCTCCCGGAACCGCAGCCGATCCACCGACAGGGCATCGGGCCCCAGCGGGGCCAGGATCGATTCCACCTCAGCGGGGTCGTGAGCGAGCCACAGCCCGCCGAGCTTGCGCATGTTCCGGTACCGAAGCTCACCGCGATCCAGGACGAAGATGACCCGGTCGTGCCGGTGCCGGCCTTGGGAATCGTCTCCCCACACCAGGTCTCCGGTCATCCCGAAGTGCAGCAGGAACGCGGGGCCCGTCGTCCAGGCGATCACCCACTTCCCGCGGCGTTCCGGCTCCTCCAACCGGTGACCGCGGAGCGCTCGGTCCAGTGCGTCCGCGGAGGCGTTCCGGAGGATCCCCGCATCGGTGGTGATGACCTCCTCGATGCGCCGACGCGTGCCTCTTGCCGCCAGCGATCGTCTCAGGTGCTCGACGTCGGGTAGCTCCGGCATCGCGCGCTAGCTGTCGACAGTGGGGAGCAGACGTTGCACCCGCCGCTCGATGTCGTCGCGGATCCGACGGACCTCGTGCAGGGGTCGACCTGCGGGGTCGGGGAGATCCCAGTCCTCGTAACGCTTGCCGGGATAGACGGGACAGGCATCTCCGCAGCCCATCGTGATCACGACGTCGGCATCACGGACGGCGGCATCCTCCAGCTCACGAGGGCGGTGCTGCCGAAGATCGATCCCCACCTCGGCCATGGCCTCGACGACCTCGGGGTGGACGTCGTCCGCCGGCTCGGTCCCGGCCGAGCGAACCCGGACCCGCCCCGAGCCATGGCGCTCCAGCAGGGCGGCAGCCATCTGGGAGCGTCCCGCGTTGTGCACGCACACGAACAGGACCTCTGGGGGGCGGGAATGAGCCATCGGCGCCAGCGTACCCGAGGGGTTGGACATTGCCCCGGCCCTGGTGTATCTGTGCGCGCGGCAAGGGAGAGGAGGCCCCCAGGGATGGCGAAACGTCGGTTCGGCCTGATTCCCCGAGACGAATCGTTCTACGACCTGTTCGTGAAACAAGCAGAAACCCTGGTTCACGGAGCGCGCACGCTCCAGGATCTCGTTACTTCCTACGACGATGTTGAGGCGAAGGCCCGCCGTCTCCACGACATCGAGCATGAGGCGGACGAGACCACGCACGAGATCATGCGCCGTCTCAACACGACCTTCGTCACGCCGCTTGATCGCGAGGATATCCACGAGCTGGCCAGCCTCCTGGACGACGTCATGGATCACATGGACGCCGCGGCGGATCTGCTCGTCCTGCACCGGATCGAGAAGCCTCTTCCGGAGATGAAAGCGCAGGGCGACCTGCTCGTCCGCGGAGCAGAAACGACCAGGGACGCGATCCGGACCCTGCCTGACTTCCGGAATCTGTCCGAGTACTTCGTCGAGATCAATCGCCTGGAGAACGAGGCCGATCGCGTGTACCGGCAGGCCATCGCCGACCTCTTCTCCGGGGACTTCAAGGCGATGGATGTCCTCAAGTGGAGGGACATCCTCGATGAGCTCGAGGCCGCCATGGACGAGCTCGAGGACGTGGCGAACGCCCTGGAAGGAATCGCCCTGAAGCAGGCTTAGGAGGCGCTGATGCCAGAGTCCTCCCTCGTCATCTTGGCCCTGGTCATCCTCATGAGCTACGTGTACGCGTTCGTTGGGGGCTTCACGGATGCCGCCAACGCGATCGCCACCTCGGTTGGATCCCGGGTGCTCTCTCCGCGCGCCGCCGTCTTGATGGCCGGGGTCTTCAACCTGCTTGGTGGGCTGACGGGAACGGCCGTCGCCCTCACGATCGCAGAAGGGATCATCGATCCGTCGCTCCTATCGCTGCTCACCGTGGTGGCCGGCCTGGCCGGCGCGATGACATGGAGCTTGCTGACGTATCGCCTGGGTATCCCGGTCAGCGAGACGCACGGACTCATCGGGGGGCTGGTGGGCGCGGCCTTGGCTACCGCAGGAATGGATGGTGTCCAGTGGAGTGGGCTCAGCGAGGTCGTGATCGCCATCGGCGCGTCGCCGGCGATCGGCTTTGCTGGAGGACTCGCGATCATCGCTCTCGTGTACTGGACCTTCCATCGGGTTCGTCGAGGTAGGGTCCTGCCCTGGTTCAAGCACCTCCAGCGCGCTTCGGCTGCATACATGGCGTTCAGCCACGGTCGAAACGACGCCCAGAAACCGATGGGGGTTCTGGCGTTGGGGCTTGCGCTCTACTACGGACGCGAGCCGACCGTGCCCATCTGGATCGTGCTCAGCGCCGCTACGGTGGCCGCCTTCGGGACGGCGTATGGCGGCTGGCGCATCATCCGCACGCTCGGGATGCGGGTCACGGACCTGGACCCGGTACAAGGGTTTGCCGCTGAGGTCTCCGGCGCGACGGTCATCCAGGTCGCCTCCCAGATCGGGATCCCCATCAGCACCACGCACGCCATCACCTCCTCCATCCTCGGCGTCGGGGCGAGTCGTCGTCTGTCGGCCGTGCGGTGGGGCGTCACGCTCCAGATCTTCACCTCTTGGCTGCTGACCGTGCCGGTGACGGTCGGCCTCGGCGCCCTGTATCTCTTCATCCTGAGGAGCGTCCTACCAGGGTGAGGGGATCGGGAGGGGACCTCTCAGCGTTCATCGAGCTCTACCTCGAATCCGAGGCCGAGGTGCGGGGGCGGCTAAAGCGGCAGCCCCGCATTCATCCGCAATTCCGGGTCGGTGTTCAGGTGGCCCTCCGTTGGCTCCGCGAGGCGATGGCCGCTCGCGTGGGGTCGGACCAGCTCGATCCTCATTCCCCGGACGATCCGCGGCCCAGGTAGCGGCCGGTTCGACGGCGGTCGGGCGTAAACTGCCATCGACTCCCGGGAGGTGAAGATGGCCCAGGAAGACTTCATGCCCCTCATGGGGATCGATCACGTCCACTTCTACGTGGGGAATGCTCGCCAGGCCGCGTTCTACTACTCGAAGGCCTTCGGGTTCCGGGTCACTGCGTACGCCGGCCCGGAAACCAAGGTCCGGGACCGCGCGTCGTGGGTGCTCGAGCAGGGTGACGTCCGGTACGTGTTCACCGGCGGGATGGGCCCGGAGAGCGAGGTCGTCCGCCACGCCTTCGAGCACGGGGACGGGGCCAAGGACGTCGCTCTTCGCGTTCCCGACGCCACGGACGCGTGGACCCAGGCCACCGATCGCGGGGCAGAGAGCGTGCTGGAGCCCACCATCCTGGAGGACGACCAGGGCAAGGTGGTCCGGTCCGCCATCAAGGCCTACGGCGACACCATCCACTCGTTCATCGAGCGAGAGAACTACTCGGGGCCGTTCCTGCCGGGATACCGTGAGGAAGAGCCGTTCCCCGACGACGGGCCGCCGGTCGGCATCCAGGCCATCGACCACGTGGTGGCCAACGTCGAGCTCGGCAAGATGAACGAGATGGTGGAGTTCTACGCCCGCATCCTGGGTTTCTCCCAGCTGGTGCACTTCCGCGACGATGAGATCTCCACCGACTACACCGCGTTGATGTCCAAGGTCATGTGGGACGGGAAGGGGCGGGTGAAGTTCCCCATCAACGAGCCGGCCGAGGGCAAGAAGAAGTCCCAGATCGAGGAGTACCTGGACTACTACCGCTCGCCGGGCGTGCAGCACATCGCGCTGCACACGCCCGACATCGTGGGCACCGTGGGCGAGCTGCGGTCGCGGGGCGTGCGGTTCCTCGACGTGCCACCCGAGTACTACGACGACGCCCGGTCACGCCTGGCCGGTGTCGACCTGCCGTGGGAGGAGTTGGCGCCGTACGGCATCCTCGTCGACCGCGACGCCGACGGCCACCTGCTGCAGATCTTCACCGAGAAC
>DASZKM010000093.1:0-4215 GCA_035947055.1 Actinomycetota bacterium | reverse complement strand
GGCAAGCGTGATCCAGCTGCTCACCGAGCACTTCACCTCCACCACCCGGAAGCCGGTGAAGGAGGTGGCGGCCTCGTCGCAGACAGGCGCCGCCACCACGATCCTGTCCGGCTTCTCGATCGGTCTCGAGTCAACCGTGTGGGCCATCCTGGTCATCGCGGTCACGGTGATCTCCGCGTTCGTCCTCGGTGACACCACCGCCGAGCGCCTGTACTTCATGTCCCTGGTCGGCATGGGGATGCTCACCACGGTGGGCGTGATCGTCTCGATGGACACGTACGGCCCCGTCTCCGACAACGCCCAGGGGATCGCGGAGATGTCCGGGGAGTTCGAGGGCCGTCCGGCCGAGATCCTCCAGGGCCTGGACGCGGTGGGGAACTCGACCAAGGCCATCACCAAAGGGATGGCCATCGCCACCGCGGTCATCGCCGCCACATCGCTGTTCGGTTCGTTCCAGGAAGCTCTGGAGGCGGCCGGCTTCGAGTTCCGAGGGGTCCGGGTCGATCAGCCGGACGTCCTGGTCGGACTGCTGGTAGGTGGCTCGATCGCGTTCCTGTTCTCGTCCCTGGCCATCCGGGCGGTGGGACGGGCCGCGTCCCGGGTCGTCGTCGAGGTCCGGAACCAGTTCCGGGACCATCCGGGGATCATGGCCGGGACCGAGCTGCCCGACTACGGGCGTGTGGTCGACATCTGCACCCGGACGTCGCTCCGGGAGCTGATGACCCCGGGCCTGCTCGCCGTGCTCGCGCCGATCGTGGTGGGGTTCGCGCTGGGAGCGGAGGCCTTGGGCGCGTACCTGGCCGGCGCCATCCTCACGGGCCAGCTGCTCGCGGTGATGCTGTCCAACGCCGGCGGCGCGTGGGACAACGCCAAGAAGCTCATCGAGGAAGGCCTCTATGGCGGCAAGGGCTCGGAGCCGCACAAGGCCACGGTGATCGGAGATACGGTCGGCGATCCGTTCAAGGACACCGCGGGCCCCGCGCTCAATCCCTTGATCAAGGTGATGAACCTCGTCGCGCTACTGATCGCGCCGCTGGTGGTTGCCTACGCTGCAGACATGGGGATCCGTGCCTTCATCGCCATCGGCTCCGGGCTCGTCCTGGCCGGGGCGATCTGGTACTCGAAGCGGCAGAAGGCCGAGGAGCTGGTCGGGCCCGAGGAGCCGCCCAGTCCCGAAGCGGCCGCGGTCACCGCGAAGGCCCGGTAGCGACGAGGAAGGGCGCATGGGCTGGCTAAGCCGGCTTCGACGCTACTTCACCCAACCGGACGAGGATCGACTGGCCGAGGAGACGCTGGCCTGGGCGGACTCCGTCCCCGGCACGGTCCGCATCTCGGCGTGTCCGAGCCGAGAACCTGTCCGCATCGCCGGGCTCGTCGGCCGGCTGCGCCTCCGGCCCATGGACGGGACCGTGTCGCTGGAGGCCGAGATCTCCGACGGGACCGGCGAGGTCACCGCGGCGTGGATGGGCCGGTCGTCGATCAAGGGTCTGTCGCTCGGCAGCCGGATCGTTCTCGAAGGCGTGCTGTCGCCCGACCGGGAACGCCTGCGCATGGTCAACCCGCGGTTCGAGTTCGCGTAGCGGTTACTGCGACTGACCTGCCCCGCCGCCCAACAGGGCGGACCGGACTCCTTCTTCTGCTTCCGGGGTGGCGATGGCCATGATCTCGTCGCCGGCGACCAGCTGCGTCTCGGGCTGCGGGATGACGACGTGACCCCGCCGAACGATGGCCACGACCGCCGTGTCCTGGGGAAGGCGCAGCTCGTACAGGGGGCGGCCGGCCATGAACGCTTTCTCGTCGATGGTGATCTCGATGAGCGTGACGCCGCCGCGCTCCAGCTTCAGCAGCCGGACCAGGTCGCCGACCGTCACCGCCTCCTCCACCAGAGCGGTCAGGACGTGCGGCGGGCTCATCGGGACGTCCACACCCCAGGTCTCGTTGAACAGCCACTCGTTCTTCGGATGGTTGACCCGGGCCACGACGTGCGGCACCGCATACTCCTGCTTCGACAGCAACGAAACCACCAGGTTGTCCTCGTCGTCGCCGGTTGCCCCCACCATCACGTCCGTCGAGCTGACTTCGGCCTTGTCCAGGACCCAGGGCTCACAGGCGTCGCCCAGGACGAACGTCACGCCGGGCGCATCCTCCTGAGCCTTCTGCAGCACGTCGGGGTTCTGCTCGATGACAGTCACGTCGTGCCCCCGCTGCTGCAAGTCGTGGGCCAGGTGGCGGCCGATGTTGCCCGCGCCGGCGACGACGATCCTCATTCCGCTACCGGCTCCATCAGCAGGTCGAGCTTGTCCACGGCGTCCTTGTGCACCACGAAGTGGACCACGTCGCCCTCCTGGAACGTGGAGTCGTCGGTGGGGATGAACCCGCTGCCCCCGCGATCCACGCCGATCACCTCCACCTCTCCATCGGACGTGACGCCGGAGATCTTCTTCCCCACCAGGTGGGTGGGAAGCTCGACCTGGAGGTGCAGTAGCGAGCCGCCGGCCAGGCTGTCCCGCATGGTCTCCTTCCCGTGGAACAGGAGGTACTGCACCTGCTTGGCCGCCCACCGCACGGTGGCTACGGTGGGGATGTCCAGCCGTTCGTAGATCTCCGCACGCCGCGGGTCGTAGATCCGGGCGATGACCTTGGGAACCTTGAAGTGTTCGCGGGCCACCCGAGCGGAAACGATGTTGGAGTTGTCGCCATTCGACACTGCGATGAACGCATCGGCTTCCTTGATCCCGGCCTGCTCCAGCACTTCACGGTCGAAGCCGATCCCCACGATGGTCTTGGCCTCGAACCCGGGCGGCAACCGGTCGAACGCTTCCCGCCGCTTGTCGACGATGGCCACGGTGTGGCCGCCCTGGGCCAGCTGGATGGTCAGCTCGGCGCCGACCCGCCCACACCCCATGATCACGAAGTGCATGCATGCAGCGTAGCGCGGCGGGGGCGGTTGTCCAGGCAGCGCCCGGCGCCCCCGCCGCTCCACGTCATCGCACGATGATCTTCCCCTGCATCTCCTGCGGGTGGAGCGAGCATTCGTAATAGACGGTTCCCGGCTGCTCGAACGGGATGTCGATGCTTTCCCCGACCGGGACGTTCTCGTCGACCTCGCTGTCGTCCAGGAGATGCACGGTGTGCGGGAACTGATCGCTGTTCGTCCACGTCACGGTGGTTCCCGCGTCGATCTCGATCACCGCCGGCTCGAACCGGTAGCTGCGAGGCATGTCCACGGTGTTCGTGGCCACGGGTTCGCCCTCGACCTCGAAGGGCGCGCCGCCCTCCGGCTCGGCCTCGCAGGCCACGGCGGCCGCCACCAGCAGCGCGAGGACGGCACGATTCACCACGACCCTGACGGGCACGCAGGACACGGGGACCTACGAGCGCGGTTGGACCACCCGACGGGCCACGCTTCCGGCCAGGACCAGGATGGCCAGCAGGACCAGCACCTCGGCGATGGTGTGCCCCAGCAGGAACAGCGTGAGGTTCACGTGGTACGAGATGTAGGCCACCTCGCCCAGGGCCAGCAACGTGAATCCCCACCCGAAGCCCTGGCTCCCGGCGCCGAACGCCCGGATACCGAAGATCAACGCGACCAGGAAGATCACCGCATGGATGACCAGGAACACCCATTGCGGCACGTCGTTGATGAACGTGCAGCACGGGTTGTCGGACAGCGAGATCTGCGCCAGCACGGTCGCCAGCATCAGCTCCTCCTTTCCTGCGGCTTCCTGAGCCGCGATCGATGATGAAGTCCGGTGGCCACGGCTCCGGCCAACGCCAGGAGCATCCCGCCCAGCGTCAGAACGTGTCCCACGAAACCGGGCCCGCAGCACCGAGCGGCGAGCGTGGGATGGGATGCCACCATGTGGTACGCGACATCGACGACCAGGCCGCCCAGGATCAGCGCCGCGCCGATCCGCACCGTGACGGGAAGCGTGGACACGAAGGCCGTCATGCGCCGGACCACGGACTATCTGTACCCCGAGGACGGGGTGGAAACCAAGTCAGGCGATAGGGACTCGACAGACTGGGCCCTACAATCGCCTCGTGGCCGCGGTGGGCGACACCCTGAAGCGCGTCCTGCTGGGACGCCCCATCTCCACCGCGAAGCACGAGCACCACCTCCTCCCCAAGACGCTGGCGTTGCCGGTGT
This sequence comes from Actinomycetota bacterium, assembly GCA_035947055.1. Classification (GTDB taxonomy): domain Bacteria; phylum Actinomycetota; class UBA4738; order UBA4738; family CALAEC01; genus DASZKM01. The sequence goes on along the minus strand of DASZKM010000093.1, from coordinate 65 downwards.
TCTCCTCCGACCCACTCTCCTCGGTGGCCTACGCCACCGAAGAGATGATGCTTGTGCTGGTGCTG
>DASZKM010000092.1:0-7352 GCA_035947055.1 Actinomycetota bacterium | reverse complement strand
CCGGAGCGCTGCAGTTCGTGGAGCTGGCCGATGCGGCCGGCAACCCGGCGTTCTTGACCGGGCGAGTGATCAACAAGGGATACGAGTACGTCGGGCTGGGTCAGGAAGCCGACCCCGACGGGTCGGGCCCGCTGACCCATCCGATCGAAGGGGTCACCACGGGCTGACGCGGCAAAGCGGGGGCCCGGTGCTACGGTTTCATCCGTGCTCCGGCGCCCCCGCCTGCTTCTGGTTCTGGCGATCGCCGTCGTGGTGCTTCCCATCCTGGGCAGCGCCGTGGCGGTGTGGCGAGCCGCGCATACCGACGAGGCCAGCCGCATCGACCATGCGGACATCATCCTCGTCCTGGGCGCGGCACAGTACGGCGGGGAGCCGTCGCCCGTGTTCCAGGGCCGCCTCGATCACGGCGCGCTGTTGTTCCGGAAGGGGTTCTCGGAGCGGATCATGGTGCTCGGCGCGGGCCAGGAAGGTGAAGCGTTCACCGAAGCCGAGTCGGGCACCGAGTACCTGGTCGAGGAGGGCATCCCTGCGGATGCGGTGACCCCCTCCGCAGAGGGCAACACGACGTACGACAGCCTGGCCGCCGCCGCGCGGCGGATGGAGGAGAGCGGTCTCGACACGGCGTTCCTCGTGTCCGACCCCTGGCACAACCTGCGGATGCGGCGGATGGCCAGGGACCTGGGGATCGAGGGATACGTGTCGGCCACCTGGCACTCCGCGGCGAAGAGCCAGTCGACGCGGCTGGGCGGCTACGCCCGTGAGACGTTCGCGTATCTCTACTACCGCGTGTTCGGCCGCTGACGAACCAGAGCGACACGTTTCCGCAGGTCACGAGGGCGATGTCAGAGGCCGGTGCTACACTTTGCCGCTGATGGGAGAGGGCGCGAGCATCCGCGAGCGCCAGGAGGAGCTCGAGCGACAGGGTCTCTCCGAGCGAGCGGTCCTGTCGGCGGAGTCGAAGGGACGCGAACGGGAGGAACCTCCCCACGCCATCCGGACGGCGTTCCAGCGGGATCGGGACCGTATCGTCCACTCGAAAGCCTTCCGGCGCCTGAAGCACAAGACTCAGGTGTTCATCGCGCCCGAGGGTGACCACTACCGGGTCCGGCTGACGCACACCCTGGAGGTCACCCAGATCGCCAGGACCATAGCCCGGGCCCTGCGGCTGAACGAGGACCTCACCGAGGCCATCGCCCTGGCCCATGACCTGGGGCACACGCCGTTCGGTCATCTCGGCGAGCGTGCCCTGAGCCCGTTCCTGGGCCGGCCGTTCCGCCACAGTGAGCAGAGCCTCCGGGTCGTGGATCACCTGGAACGAGAGGGACAGGGGCTCAACCTGACGTGGGAGGTTCGCGACGGGATCGTGAACCACACGTGGGCCATGCCCACTCCCTCGACGCTGGAGGCGCAGGTGGTCCGGTTCGCCGACCGCTTGGGCTACGTGAACCACGATATCGACGACGCCATCCGGGCCGGCCTCCTCACCGACGCGGAGCTGCCCGACCGAGCCACCGACGTCCTGGGGCACAGCCACGGCGAGCGGATCGAGACGCTGGTTGCCGACATCGTGGAGTCGACGGGAGACGGCACCGAGGTCCGGATGTCCGACCCTGTGTACGAGGCCCTGGACGTCCTGCGCGACTTCATGTTCGAGCGGGTGTACCTTCGCGCCGAGGCCGCGGCCGAACAGGACAAGGCGGTGGGGGTCATCGAGGCTCTGTTCTCGTACTACCTGAAGCACCCCGAAGAGGTGCCGGCGGAGTACGCATCGGCCCCGGGGGAGCAGGCCGACCGGGTGGCCGACTACATCGCCGGGATGACCGACCGGTACGCACTGCGGACCTACGAACGGCTCTTCCTTCCCCAGGGATGGATGCTCTGACCGAGTGGCCAGGATCCGGCAGGAAGATGTCGATGCGGTCCGGGACCGGACCGACCTCGTCCGTCTCGTTCAGCAGTACGTCGCGCTGAAGAAGGCCGGGCGGTCGTTCTCCGGCCTGTGCCCGTTCCATCCGGAGAAGACGCCGTCGTTCACCGTCGATCCGGCGAAGGGCCTCTTCTATTGCTTCGGGTGCGGGAAGGGCGGCAACGCGTTCCACTTCCTGCAGGAGATCGAGGGGCTGACCTTCCCCGAAGCCGCAGAGCGGCTGGCCCACGCGTCGGGGATCACGCTGCGGTACGAGGGCGGCGCCCCGAAGGACGCCCGGGCCGCGTCACGGAAGCAGGCTCTGTACCGCGCGAACTCGCGGGCGGCCGAGCTGTACCACCGCTTCCTGATGGACGACCGCAACGCCGAGCAGGCCCGCCGCTATCTCCAGAAGCGAGGACTGTCCAAAGAATCCGTCGAGGAGTTCGGGATCGGCTACGCGCCCGGATATCCGGACTTCCTGCTCAAGCGGATGGCCAAGGACTTCTCGCCCGAGATCCTCGTCGAGGCCGGCGTGGCCATGCGCGACGGCCGGGGCCAGGTCCGCGACCGGTTCCGCTCCCGCGTGCTGTTCCCCATCCACGACCTCACGGGGCAGGCGGTCGGATTCGGAGCCCGGCTCCTGGAAGGCGACGGCCCGAAGTACCTGAACTCGCCGGAGACCCCCGTCTACCGGAAGGGCGAGCTCCTCTACAACCTGCACCGGGCCAAGGGCGAGCTGACCCGGTCTGGCCGGGCGTTCGTCGTAGAGGGATACACCGACGTGATCGCCCTCCACCAAGCGGGCATCCCCACCGCAGTGGCCACGTGCGGGACGGCCATCTCCGAGGGTCACTTCCGTCTGCTGTCCCGGTTCTGCCCCCGCATCGTGCTGGCCTTCGACTCCGACGAAGCCGGAGCGCGCGCCGCCGAGCGGGCCTACGGGATGTTCGAGGCGTTCGGCGTCGAGGTGCTGGTCCTCATCCTCCCCGAGGGCCAGGACCCCGCGGACCTGGTCACGGCGGAAGGTCCCGAGGCGTTCGAGAAGCTGGCCGCCCGGGCCGAGCCGGTCGTGGAGTACATGCTCCGGCGGCGGGTGCGCGGCGCCGCGCTCGACAGCCCGGAGGGAAAATCCCGGGCGTGGCGGGAAGCATTGCCGATCGTCGCTGGTTTGAAGGATCAGGTGCTCCGCAGCGAGTACGCGGGGCGGCTGGCCGACCTGGTCGGGGTGAGCGACACCGACGTCCGGTTGGAGCTGGAGCGGGACACCCGGGGAGACGGCGATCCCCAGCCCCAGCGGAAGGCCGCCACGCAGACCACGGCCGAGGGGCCCCCCGCGGGCAAAGAGGTGGAGAAGGAGGCCCTGAAGGTGCTGGCCCAGCGGCCCGAACTGGCCGGAGACCAGCTGGGAATCCTGGACGAGGAGCACTTCACCACCGAGCGGTTCCGCAAGGCCTGGAACCTCCTTCGGGAGTCTCCCGGCGACCCGGGGGGCCTGGCGGGGCGGGCGGACGAGCGGAGCCTGGCCGAGCTCCTGGCGGAGATCACCGTGGAGCCCCTCAAGGGGGAGGCCAATGCGGAGTACGCGGAGCGCATCTTCGCCAAGCTCGAAGAACGTCGATTGAAGGAAAAGATGCGTACAATGAAGAAACGTTTGGAATCACTCAATCCCGTAAACGACGCCCCCACTTTCGACGCCCTGTTCGCCGAGTTGGCTGAGGTCACCGGCAGATGGCGGACGGCGAAAGCGCGGGCAGGAGAAGGAGCGTGAAGGTGGCCGAGACGGCCAGAGATCCCGTCCTCGACGAGGCCAAGGAGCTCATCGTGGCCCGCGGCCGCGAGCGGGGATTCGTCACGTCCGAAGACATCGTCGAGGGGCTGCCGGTCGACGAGCTGGCCCCCGCGCAGGTCGAGGACTTCCTGAGCCACATCGAGGAGCACCTCCGCGAGCAGGGCATCGAGGTCATCGAGGTCCCCGGGGAAGAGCTGGATTCGGACGTCCAGGCGCCGTCCAAGGACGACGACGTCCTCAAGGCTCCGACCAACGACCCGGTTCGGATGTACCTCAAGGAGATCGGGAAGGTCCCTCTGCTCACCGCGGCGCAGGAGGTCGACTTCGCCATGCGGATCGAGGCCGGGGAGTTCGCCACCGAGCTGTGGCGGCTGATGGACGGCAACGGCCGGGCGGACCAGAAGCAGCTCAGCAAGGTGGTCGACTCGGTGGTCCGGATCCGCGAGCACCAGGTCAAGAGCTTCGGAAGGGTCGAGGGCCTGGGCCGGGAGACCATCGCCAAGACGTGGCGCCCCCGGACCCGCGATGCCACCGACGAGTTCCTCCGCAAGGTGGAGCGCGACGGGCAGCTGGCCAAGAAGAAGCTGATCGAGGCCAACCTCCGGCTGGTGGTGTCCATCGCCAAGCGGTACGTGGGCCGGGGCATGCTGTTCCTGGACCTGATCCAAGAGGGCAACCTGGGCCTGATCCGAGCGGTCGAGAAGTTCGACTACTCGAAGGGCTACAAGTTCTCCACGTACGCCACGTGGTGGATCCGCCAGGCCATCACGCGAGCGATCGCCGACCAGGCCAGGACGATCCGGATCCCCGTGCACATGGTGGAGACCATCAACAAGCTGGTCCGCATCCAACGACAGCTGCTCCAGGATCTTGGCCGGGAACCGCTCCCCGAAGAGATCGGCGGCCAGATGGGCATCCCGGCGGACAAGGTCCGCGAGATCCTCAAGGTGTCCCAGGAGCCCGTCTCGCTGGAGACGCCCATCGGCGAGGAAGAGGACTCCCACCTCGGCGACTTCATCGAGGACTCGGAAGCCGTTGTTCCCATCGACGCGGCGTCGTTCATTCTCCTGCAGGAGCAGCTCGAGTCCGTGCTCCACACGTTGTCGGAGCGGGAGAAGAAGGTCATCCAGCTGCGCTTCGGGTTGGTGGACGGACATCCGCGCACCCTGGAAGAGGTGGGCCGGGAGTTCGGCGTCACCCGGGAGCGGATCCGTCAGATCGAGTCCAAGACGCTGTCCAAGCTTCGCCACCCCTCACGGTCGCAGAAGCTCCGCGACTACCTCGAGTAAGGGGCTCGCATGCCCACCGCCGTGTGGACCGGGGCCATCTCGTTCGGACTGGTGACCATCCCCGTCCGCCTGTTCCCGGCCACGTCGCCGAAGGATCCTCGCTTCCGACAGATCGACCGGCAGACCGGGCGCCGGGTGCGGCACCGCCGCGTGGTGGAGGAGGAGGTGCCGGCCCCCACCGAAGCTCCACCCGAGATCGAGGAGAGCACGGAGGCGCCGGAGCGGCCCGGTGCGGAACGGGCGGAGGTTCCGTACGAGGACATCGTCAAGGGGTACGAGATCGAGAAGGGCCGGCACGTCATCCTGGAGCCGGAGGAGGTCGAAGACCTCCGCGCGGAGAAGAGCGAGACCATCGACATCGAGCACTTCGTCCCGCTCGATGCCATCGACCCCGTGTACTTCGAGAAGAGCTACCACGTGGCCCCTCGCGACGAGGCCGCCACAAAGCCGTACACCCTGTTGCGCGAGGCCATGGACCGCGCCGGGCGCGTGGCCATCGGCCGGTTCGTGCTCCGGACGCGAGAGCACCTGGCAGCGATCCGTCCCGCCGGCGGGATCCTCGCCCTGGAGACGTTGTTCTACGCCGACGAGGTGCGGACTCCCGCGTGGTCGCCTCTCCCGGCGCCGGCCGCGAAGGGATCCAAGGCGGAGATGGCCATGGCGAAGCAGCTCATCGACATGATGGCCGCCGACTGGGAGCCCGAGCTGTACCGGGACACCTACCGGGAGCGCGTGCTCGACCTGGTGAGCAAGCGCGAGCCCACCGCGACGGAGGAAGCTCCATCCCGGCCGCAGGTACCGGACCTCATGGCCGCCCTCAAGGCCAGCGTGGAGGCTCAGGAGAAGTCGAAAGGGGCCCGGACCGGTCGCCGTAGCCGCAAGGCCGGTGGTGGAAGGGCCCGCTGATAAACTGAATCGGCCGATCGGACGATCGGCTCGTTCCGGGGTAGCTCAATCGGTAGAGCGGGCGGCTGTTAACCGCTAGGTTGCGAGTTCGAGTCTCGCCCCCGGAGCCAGCTCACACCTCGGGCAGCGGCGGCGGGCTGGGAGTCGGCAGGGGAGTGGGAACCGGCACCGGAACCGGTGGCGGCTGCACGGGAGGAACCGCCGATCCGGTCCAGAAGCTGGTCTGCATCCGGGCGCCCTTCCAGCTGAAGCTGAAGTGGACGTGGTCGGTGTGCGGGTGCAGCCACGACTTCGAGTCCGGGTCCTTGCACCGGCGCTTCTTCTTGACGCAGTAGATCTCCCACTCCTGGTCCCAGGAGCCAAACATCTTCCGGTTCCAGATCACGTACATGAGGCCGAGTCGCCGGAACATGGCGTGTTCGTTCCCGTGGCGATCGGTTGCTAGGAGCCACTCCAGAAGGTCGCCGGCCGCTCGCCGATGCGCGGGGTCCGAGGCGTCGACGCCCCAGTCCCAGGCCCGGCCCTCCTTGTGCTCGCTGTCGCCGCCATCCTTGCAGGGGCGGGTGATGCCGAAGTCGGTGGTTTCCGGGTACGCCGCCATGACGATCCTCGAGAAGGCCAGCACGCCGGGCTTGGCCTTGGGCTTACACTTCTTCATGCCGTCGTAGTCGGCGTACTCCTCGATGGCGGCGTCGAAGCTCGGGGTGGCCGGCTGCGCCGAGCCGGCCGGAGCCGTCAGCCCGAGCAAACCCACGAGGGAGACGGCGAGTGCCGTCCCTCGGATGCCCCACATCGATGGCGTGTGCGCATAGTGACTGGCCACGAAGAGGGTTTCGGCCGATTCGGGCGGTCCTTGAATCGCGCGGTAGAGTGAGGTCGTGAACCAGAACGGGCCCGCCCCGGAGAACATCCTCGACGAAGTCGCCGATTTCCTGTCCGAGCGAGTCGACGAGGTGCGTGCCTACCTGGCGTCGCCGGAGGGCCGCGTGCTCCGCAAGCGCATCGCCCAGGTGATGATCATCGCCGCGCCGCTGCTGTTCCGGGCCCGGTTCTTCCGTGCAACCTGGATCGGGCGGATCCTGGGAGTGGTCGGCGGAGCTGCCGTCGTGGTCAAGCTGGCGGAAGCGCTCCGCGACTGGGAGCCGATACCCGAGGCGGCGGAGCTCTCGTAGCCCGCCGATATACTCGCCGTCGGGGGCGGTAGCTCAGTTGGTCAGAGCTGCGGACTCATAATCCGCCGGTCGCTGGTTCGAGTCCAGCCCGCCCCACTGCAAAGGCCTGGTCACGCCGCGTATTTCCGCGGCGCAACACAGGGGCCGGCGTTTCGATGTCCCGAAAATGCCGCAACTCGCGGAGAAGAGATCGAAACAGCACGGCATGGACAAGCAAAGCAAGTGACGGGTCCGGCCAGGCGTCCGGACTGAGCTGCATAAGACCTTAGGACCGGCGGACCGATGGT
>DASZKM010000091.1:0-1724 GCA_035947055.1 Actinomycetota bacterium | reverse complement strand
CCGAAACGCGGCGGAACTCTCCTTCGACTCCGCCACGTGCTCCCGACCCGTCAGTTTCCGACCGTCACGAAAGCGGGATCGGTCACAAGGCCGAATTCCTCGACGTCGACGCAGGGGAGCCTGGCGAGGGTCCGATAGGCGTAACCCACGGCGGGCACCGGCCCCTCCGGGGCGGGCGAGGGGAGCTTGATACCGAGGACGACCTTCCCCTGCTCGTTGGTCTGCCCGAACTCGGCGTACTCGAGCCCCGCGACCTTGAGGTACACGATGACGGACGCCCCGGGTGCCGGCATGATCACCGGCGGATCGATCCCATCGCCGACCCCTGCCGGATCGCGCGGGGGACGGGTCACGGTCACCTCGATCGACACGACAGAGCCGGGCCGGTACGTCGCCTTGTCCGGCTTCAGGTTCACGTCGTAGGTCAGAACCGGGATCGCGTCTCGGCAGGAGTCTTCCTCCGAAGGCGCGGCGGTGACATCCGAGGGCAGAGCAAGAAGGGTCACGAGCGCGGTCACTCGTGTCAGCCGGCCCCAGCTCATCTCCTGAGACCTGTGTGCCTCAGCCGGTCGAGCAGTGGGCCGGCACGTTGTAGCCCTCCTTGCCGTCGGTCTTGCTCTCGAAGTTGCCCTGGCTGGCGTCGACCCCGAGCCCTCGGCGGGCGAAGGTCCTCCAGATCAGGCACTCGTTGTCTCCGGGGATCCCGTTTGCTGGATCGCCGGTCAGCGCGGCGTCGGCGGCGATGATCGCGTTGCGAGCGTCCACGAAGCCCGGCTCACACGGAGCGAACTTCATGCCGTCCACGACCAGCTGGTTGGTCAGGTTGTTGCCGCCCGTGTGCCACGGGTCGTAGTGGTTGGGGTTGAAGCCGTGCTTCTCGACCAGGTTCCAGTACAGGTCCCACAGCATGGTCGCCCACACGTAGCCCACTCCGTGCGGCTCGGCGGCCGTCCGGATCCTGTTGTAGGTGGTGGGATTGACCTTCATGTCGGTCGAGTACGGGGTGATGCGGATGCCCGGGCCCGAGCGGCCCTGCTCGTGGTACACGACGTAGGTGCCGATGCCCCGCGGCGTCGCGCCGTCGTCGCCGGCCCGCATGGTCAGGGCGTAGGACCAGTAGTCGCTCCACCCCTCACCTTCGCGCTCGTCGTGCGTCCGCAGGCAGCTGACGTTGTTCGGACCACCCACCAGCCGGTTGGACACGCCGTGACCGTACTCGTGCGCGATCACGCCGCCATCCAGGTCGCCGTCCCGGACCTGGTGGCTGTACGGACGAACGATGTCTTCCTGGCCCAGGCCCAGCGTGTCGAACGCGTCGACCCACAGGTACATCTGCATGCGGCCGGGTCGACCGTCCTCGGGGGTGGCGAAGTTGGCATTGAGCACGCCGCCGCCGTCCTGGGCCTCGGCCTGGACGTCATCGCCGGCCCGGGCGCGGCCGGTGTAGTTCGTGGCCTGGAAGTTCCCGGCGTCCTCGGTGAACCCATAACCGAACGTCACGTCGTGCATGACGTTGTTCCAGTAGAAGAGGTTGTCGACCGCCGCATCCCGGTACACGGCCGGTGTGGCGTCGAAGGTCGGGATGGGATGGCTGAAGTCGAGGCCCGGGCCGCCATCGGGCTGGCTGGCCGGGTCAGGAGCGTTGTTGTTGTGGGTGTCCGCGTACGCGTTGACGTTGTTTCCCCTGGTGATCGTGAACTCCGGACCCACCAGGCCGTTCGTGT
>DASZKM010000090.1:0-1557 GCA_035947055.1 Actinomycetota bacterium | reverse complement strand
GGCCATCATCCAGCCCGGGGGATCCGTGCGGGACGACGAAGTCATCGCCGCCGCGAACGAGCACGGTATGGCCATGGTCTTCACGGGGAGACGGCACTTCCGCCACTGACGCCGCGGAGCCCCCGCTAAGGTGAACGCGTGACGGCTCGGATCATCGACGGCAAGGCCATCGCGGCGCAGGTCCGCGCCGAGGTAGCGGACCGCGTCCGACGATTGAGCGAGCGCGGGGTGGTGCCGGGATTCGTGGACCTTCTGATCGGGGAGGACCCGGCGTCGAAGACCTATGTCGGGATGAAATATCGGGCGGCCGCCGAGGCGGGTATGAAAGCGTTCGACCATTTCCTGCCGGCGACGGCCTCGCGGGCCGAAGCGCTCGAGATCATCGACGCCTTGAACGCCGATCCGGCCATTCACGGTGTCATCGTGCAGAGCCCGCTTCCGCCGGAGTCGCCCATCGACATCTTCGAACTGCAGTGCGCCATCGACCCGCTGAAGGACGTCGATGGCCTCCATCCGGACAACCAGGGCCTGCTGGCGTTGGGACGACCGAGGTACGTGCCGGCCACACCGGCGGGCGTGGTCGAGCTTCTCCACCGGGAGCGGATCGACGTGGACGGCCGCCGCGTCGTGGTGGTGGGAAGATCGACGCTGGTCGGACGGCCGCTTTCGATCCTTTTCTCCCTGAAGGAGTCGGGGCTGAACGCCACCGTGACGCTCTGTCACACCGGAACGAAGGACCTGCGGACGGAAACCGTTCGAGCGGACGTCCTGGTGGTCGCGGCCGGAAAGGCCGGGGCCATCACCGGCGACATGGTCAGCTCCGGCGCCACGGTCATTGACGTGGGAACGAACCGGGGGGCGGACGGGCGACTGATCGGGGACGTCGATTTCGACGGGGTGTCGAAGGTGGCCGGGGCGATCACCCCCGTCCCGGGGGGCGTGGGACCGATGACGGTTGCCATGCTCCTGCAGAACACGCTCTCGGCCGCGGAGCGGGCCGCGGACGCCGCGGGATGACGCTTCGCTCGGATAGCCGCCTCGAGCGGCTGCTCCACCAGGACGTGTTCGCGGTCACGTCCGAGGTGGTGCCTCCCAGGAGCGCGGATCCCACGAGCGTTCAGGTTCAGGCCCGAGGACTGGTTGGATACGCCGACGCCGTCAACCTCACCGACAACCCGACGTCATCCGCGCACATGTCCTCCGTTGCCGCTGCCTCCATGGTGAGCGCGGCGGGATTGGAACCCGTGGTCCAGCTGACCTGCCGCGACCGCAACCGAATCGGCCTGACGGGCGATCTCCTGGGCGGCTGGGCGCTGGGGGCGCGAAATGTCTTGTGTCTCACCGGGGACCCTCCGGCTGCCGGCGACCATCCCGACGCCAAGCAGGTCTTCGATCTTTCGGTGGTCGAGCTGGTACGGCTGGCCGACGGGCTCCGGCGAGAGGGCCGCCTGCTCACCGGTGCGGTGATCGAGGGTCCGCCTCGGTACTTCATTGGCGTCGCCGACGTCCCGCTTCGAGACGGCTACGACTTCGGCCGGCTGGAGAGCAAGGCCGATG
>DASZKM010000089.1:0-11541 GCA_035947055.1 Actinomycetota bacterium | reverse complement strand
GGCGCTGGCGGCCGGGTTGGAGGCGAACAGCGAGCACGCTCTCGCTCGCGCCGTCGTGCGCGAAGCAGAGCGTCGCGGCATCGCTCCGGCCAGGGTCGAAGGGTTCGAAGCCCTGAAGGGACGAGGTGTGCGCGGACGGGCCGATGGCCGCGAGATCCACCTCGGCGGTCCGCGGCTGTTGGAGGAGCTCGGCACGGAACCGGTGGGGGACCTGAAGGACGCCTCCGACCGGTGGTCCCGGGATGGCCGCACGGTGGTCCATCTGCTCGAGGACGGCAAGGTCGCCGCGGTTCTCGGTCTGGCGGACGTCATCCGCGAGGAGTCGCGCGATGCGGTGGCCAGGCTGAAGGAGATCGGCATCCGGGTGGCCATGATCACCGGCGACTCGGAGGACGTGGCCCGGTGGGTGGCGGGCGAGCTCGGGCTCGACGAGCACTTCGCGCAGGTCCTTCCGGAGGACAAGGCCGCGCGGGTGAAGGAGCTTCAGTCGCGCGGGCTGGCGGTGGCCATGGTCGGCGACGGCGTGAACGACGCACCGGCGCTGGTCCAGGCGGACGTCGGGATCGCCATCGGCGCGGGAACGGACGTGGCCATCGAGTCGGCGGACGTTGTGCTGGTCCGCGACGATCCGCGGGACGTGGTCCGGGCCGTGGAGCTGTCCCGGGCCAGCTATCGGAAGATGTTGCAGAACCTGGCCTGGGCCACGGGGTACAACGCCATCGCGCTACCCCTGGCCGCCGGGATCCTGGCACCGTTGGGGATCCTGCTGCCGCCCGCGTTGGCCGCCCTGTTCATGTCGGCCAGCACGGTGGTGGTCGCCGCGAACGCTCAACTCCTTCGCCGCGATCCGCGGCTGCGACCCTCCGCGGCCGCGGTCTAGAGCGTCAGCCCGGTGATGCCGCGCCAGGCGAGGCGGACCAACGTATCGACGGTCTTCCGTCGCTCACGCTTCGACCGGCCCGGGTGATGCTGGGCCACCATCTCGGCCATGCCGATGAGCCCGAGGGCCACGTCCTCGGCCTGCCGCCGATCCAGATGGCCTTGCGACTCGCGGACCATCACGTTAGCCACCTCGGCCAGGATGTCCTCTCGGAACTTGGCCACCATCTCCCGGAACTGCTGCTCGCCGCCGACCGCTTCCTGCATCAGGAGCCGGAACCCCTCGGCGTGGTCGTCGACGAAGTCGAAGTACGCCTGGAACGACGCGCGGATCCGCTCGCGGTTCCCCGGCGATGACTCCAGGGCCTCGGCCACCCGCTGCCTGAGGCTCCCCAGGTCGGCTTCCAGCAGCGCCAGGTACAGCTCGCGCTTCGACGGGAAGTGGTCGTAGAGGATCGGCTTGGTGACACCGGCCTCCTTGGCCACGGTGTCCATGGTCACCGTGTGGTACCCGCGGCGGCCGAACACCTTGCGGGCCACGGCCAGGAGCTGCCGACGGCGCTCCGGCGCCCGCATCCTTCGCCGCGTTCGGGTGCTGGCCTCGCTCATTGACCCTCTATCCTACTTGGTGGTAACCTACCGATGAGTAGGCTGCTTTCCTGGTAAGTGGGCGACCGGGCCATTGTGCCGGGAGGAGTCATGGATTTCCAGCTAAGCGAGGATCACCTCACCACCAAGAAGTGGGCGCACGAGTTCGCCGAGAAGGAGATGCGCCCCGTGGCCGCGGAGTACGACGAGAAGGAAGAGTTCCCGTGGCCCGTCCTGAAGAAAGCAGCCGAGATCGGGCTGTACTCGCTGGACTTCTACACCGAGATGGCCGGGGCGGACCCGGCCGGGCTGACCCTTCCCATCGTGGCCGAGGAGACGTGCTGGGGTTGCGCCGGCATCTCGCTGGCCATCATCGGCACGGGCCTGCCGCTGGCAGCCCTGGCGTACTCCGCCACGCCCGACCAGCTGGCCGAGTGGGCGCCGAAGATGTTCGGCACGCCGGAGGACCCCAAGGTCGGCGCGTTCGCGGTAACCGAGCCGGGAGCGGGCTCCGACGTCTCCGCGCTTCGGACGACGGCCAAACGTGACGGCGACCACTGGGTGCTGAACGGGCAGAAGACGTTCATCACTAACGGCGGGATCGCCGACGTCCACGTGGTGGTCGCCACGGTCGACCCGGACCTCGGCCACCGGGGCCAGGCCGCATTCATCGTCGGGCCCGACACGTCGGGCATCCGCCAGGGACGGAAGGACAGCAAGCTGGGGATCCGCGCGTCGCACACGGCCGAGGTGATCCTGGAGGACTGCCGGGTACCCCTGGAGAACGTCGTCGGCGGCGTCGAGAAGCTCGAGGCGAAGCTCACCGCGGCGAAGACGAAGAACGGCACCAAGACCCACCACGCGCTGAAGACGTTCGAGATGACCCGTCCTTCGGTGGCGGCCCAGGCCATCGGGATCGGGCGGGCAGCGCTCGAGTTCGCGGTGGACTACGCAAAGGAGCGCAAGACGTTCGGGCAGCGGATCATCGACCACCAGGGGGTGGCCTTCAAGCTGGCCGACATGGCCCTGGAGGTCGACGCGGCCCGCCTCCTCACCTGGCGGGCGGCGTGGATGGCCCGCAACGCCGAGGAGTTCAAGCACGCCGAGGGATCGATGAGCAAGCTGAAGGCCGGCGAGGTGGCCGTATGGGTCACCGAGCAGGCCATCCAGGTCCTCGGTGGCTACGGCTACATCAAGGAGTTCCCGGTCGAGAAGTGGTACCGGGACGCCAAGATCTACACGCTGTTCGAGGGGACCAGCGAGATCCAGCGCCTGGTCATCAGCCGGGCCCTGGCGTCGGAGTAGCCGAACCCGCGGCGCCCGACCCCCGCAGCTGCTCCAGGATCGCCGTCTGCGTCTCCTCGAGTCGCTCGAGACGAGCCAGCGCGTCCTCGTTCACCTGGTAGTCGTGCTCCGCGGCGTCGCGATCCTTGGCCGCCTGTCGGTTCTGGCTCATCATCACCACCGGTCCGGTGTATGCGGCCTGGAACGACAGGACCAGGTTCAGGAGGATGAACGGGTAGGGATCGAAGGGCTTCCCGCTGATCCAGTCGCCCAGGATCAGCGCGTTCATCACGATCCACAGGGCAAGCAGGATCGACTGCGTGACGATGAACGGCCACGAGCCGATCCCGCTCGTCACCGTATCTGCCACCCGTTCCCCGACCGTCCGTCGGTCGTGGTGGCGGACGTTCACCGGGGATCTGTTGGGGCCGGCGTCTTTGGGGAATCGCAACCGCATGTCCTCTCCTCTCGCTCGTTCGCGAGTCGGAGGATACGGCTCCATCCGGCACGCCTCCGCTAGGGCCGATGCCTGGAAGATCGATCTCAAGCAGTACCATGTGGTCATGACCACGTTCCCGAACCGAGTCCTGCTGGCCGCGCCGCGTGGCTACTGCGCCGGCGTGGACCGGGCCGTCGACGTGGTCGAGCGGGCCCTGCGCATCTACGGCGCGCCCGTCTACGTGCGGAAACAGATCGTCCACAACATCCACGTGGTGCGCGACCTGGAGCGAAAGGGCGCCATCTTCGTGGACGAAGAGACCGAAGTTCCCGAGGGAGCGACCGTGATCCTGTCGGCGCACGGGGTGGCCCCCGAGGTGTACGCGAACGCGGACCGGCGGCAGCTTCGGGTCATCGACGCCACCTGCCCGCTGGTGACGAAGGTCCACCTGGAGGCGCGCCGCTTCGCCCGGGAGGGCGACACGATCCTGCTGATCGGCCACGAGGGACACGAGGAGGTCATCGGGACGAGCGGCGAGGCCCCCGACCACATCCGACTGGTGGGGAGCACCGACGAGGCACGAGCCGTCGACGTGCCGGACCCCGACCGGGTGGCGTACCTGTCGCAGACCACGCTCTCGGTCGATGAGACCAACGAGATCATCGACGTTCTGCGCGAACGGTTTCCGGCGCTGGAAGGGCCTCCTCGCGACGACATCTGCTACGCGACGCAGAACCGGCAGGACGCGGTGAAGACCGTGGCCCAGCGGGCGGACGTGGTCCTGGTCATCGGGTCGGACAACTCGTCCAACTCCAAGCGGCTCATGGAGGTGTCCCGGGCCCTGGGGACGCCGGCGTACCTCATCGACGACGAGACCGAGATCGATCCGGCCTGGGTACAGGGCGCGCAGACGGTCGGCGTCACGTCGGGCGCCTCGGCTCCCGAGTGGCTGGTCGACCGGGTGATGGGATGGCTGCGGGAGCGCGGCGCCACGGACGTCGAAGAGGTCCGGGTCACCGAGGAGCACATGGAGTTCGGTCTTCCCCGCGGCGTCCGTGAGTCCGACGAACGCGCCGCGGCCGCGGCGCGGCCCTGACCGCTAGCTGGGCGCCGGCGCGCTCTCGGTCTCTTCAGCGGGGGCTTGCACCAACGCCTGGAGCTCGGGGATCCCGTCCTCCGGCCCGATCGAGATGACCCGGTCCTCCGCCTGGAGCTGGAACCGCGGCCGCGGCCGGTAGATCCACCGTCTGCCCCGCTGCACGGCCAGGACGAACATCCCGGCTTCCGTCTCCAGCGACAACTGCTTGAGCGTGCCGCCCTCGGCCCGGGAGCCCGCCTCGACCATGGACTCCACCGCAACTTCCTCGCTGGCCTCGATGGCCGCGGCCACCACGGGGTGCAGCTCCTCGCCCTCTTCCACCAGCCGGGTCATCCCGCGGGCGGCGTCGAAGATGGCTTCCGACGCGTAGGCCAGCCGGATGAGACCCCGGAGGTCATCTGGGTTGCGAGCCTCGGGAGACGCACGAAGGACCCACGACTCCAGCGAATCCTGCAGGTGGTCGGACCGGGCCTCCAGGGTGGCCACCTCGGCGGCCAACGCCGGTTCCGCGAGCAGCAGCGCGGAGTAGGCCAGGCCGACCGCGACCTCTGCTGAGTTCTTCATCTCCACCAGGATGTCCACCGCGTGATCGAGCTCGGACAGCGGCACCAGGTCCTGGGCGGGCTCTTGCTTCAGCGGCTGCGCGCCGGCCTTCTCGCGGATCAGGTTCTCGCCCTCCTCGGGGCCCTGGAACACCAGCGCGTCGTCCTCGGCCAGCACGGAGTCGGGGCCCGGATCGAACTCCCACTCGTCCCCGCGCCTGATGGCCAGGAGCCACATCCCGGTCTCCGTCGGAAGCGATAGGTCCCGCAGCGACCGGCCCACGCACTCCGAACCCTCGGAGATCCGCACCCAGCCCACGATCTCGTCCGCGTGACGGAGGTCGGGTCGGAGGGCCTGCGGAATTCCGAGCTCGGCGGTGACGATCCTGGCGATGTCGGCAGCGGCATCGCCGATCTGCTCGATCGCCCCCGCGATGTGCAGCACGCCGCCCATCGCCTCCGCGTCTTCCGGGCTCCGGGCGGCCAGCATCGAGATCCGCCGGAGGTCGCGGAGGAACCCGTTCATGACGTCTTCCAGGCGGCTGACCTCGTCGGCCAGATCCTCGTCGTTGAAGTAGAGGGCGGCGTAGGCCAGGTCCACCATGAGCTCGGAGGTGTCCTTCGCCTCGGCCAGGAGGTCCTTGACGGTGGTGGGGCGTTCGTTGCCCATGCGCTACCGGCCCGAGTCTAGCAAGCGCGGATGAACGGTCATGAGCCCAACCCGAACACCATCAGGGCCACGACCAGCGAGATGACCCCGATGAAGTCCATCGAGCTGGTGATGATGGGGATCCCGTGGTTGTCGGGGTCCATCCCCAGGCGGTAAGTGGCCACCGCGACGTAGTAGGCCACCGCGATGGCCAGGAGCGTGGCCATGAGACCGGCCAGCAGGCTGATCCCGATCACCGTCAGGGCCCCCGGACTGGCCAACCCCAGCAAGGCCGCCGCGGCGTCGGCGGCCAGGCCGGTCAGCGTGAACATGATGATGGCGAAGAGGAAGACGATGCTGGCGTCGAGGATGGCCACCGCCTCGGGACGGCCCCGGGCGGCCAGCACGCCGAGGTGGAGCTTGGATGCCAGCCGCGAGGCCAGGATGCCGCCCAGGGCGCCGCCTCGCTCCAGGAACGGGGGGATGAGCACCAGCAAGGCGGGATAGACCAGGAACCGCTCAAGCCGGGCCTCGACCACCAGCCCGGCGAAGATCGACACCGCGGCGCCCAGGCTCAGGATCGGGATGCTCTCTCGCAGGATCCGCCGGGCCAGCGGAAGCGTGGTTCGTACGCCGCGCAGGGTGAGCGCCAGCGTGGCCCCGATCAGCACCCCGCCCACCGCCGGCGTGACCCACTGGATCCCGATGAGGAAGGTGGCCAGGAACAGCGTGGGGATGGTCACCATGTCGCCGGCCGCGGTGATCAGCGGCGCGGCCACGCTGTCCAGGTCCCATCCCCGCCGGAACGCCATCCGGGCCAGGCCCACGGTGAACGCCCCAACCACCACGCTGGACAGCACGCCGCCGACGATGGAGATCACCGCGAAGTCCAGCACCGAGATGCTGCGTAGCCCGAATGCTTCGGACAGCGTCTTGGCCAGGATGCCGAGCACCAGCGAGATGAGGAAGGTCAGGATGGTCACCGCGTAGATGTTCTGGGACAGAACGCCCTCCCGACCCCGGACCGGCTCGAACAGCCCGGAGTGGATGGCCGTTCCCAGCCGCGATCCCATGGCCCCGAAGATGTTGCCCCGCATGCCGATGGCTGCGGGAAGCATGACCATCAGGCCGGGCAGGGCCCTCAGCGTGTCGGTGATGGCGCCGAGGGCGATCCCCGCGGCCAGGCTCCCCACGCCGGCGATGAGCAGGGCGACGAACCCCTGGGCGATCGTTCGTCGTTCGGCCCGCCAGTAGGCGAGCACGCGAGCCAGTCCACGTCCCATCTTGATGCCACCGCCATCGCTCGAGCTTTCTTTTCCCCGTCCCCAGACCCGCGAGGTCCGCGGCAGTATCGCCCGGCGGGGAAGGTGGCTCAAGCGGTGGACGAGGCGACGCGCTCGATCTCCGCGGCGAGCCGGAAGTCCTTATCGGTGACGGCGTTCTCGCTCCACGTGTGCAGGCCGATCCGCACCCGGTTGTAGTGGTTCTCGACGTCGGGGTGATGGTTCAGCCGCTCGGCGGGCTCCACGATCCGCTGCAGGAACGCGATGGCTTCGGGGAAGCCCGAGAACTTGAACCACTTGTAGATCTCGATGCCCTCGTGCTTCCACCCGGGCAGGTCGGCCAGGCGCCGGTCGATCTCGGCGTCGGGAAGTGCGTCGGGCGTCAGCTCACCTCGAACCGGTTGGCGTTGCGGCCCTGCTTGAACCCGGATTCCTCGTTCTCCGCGCTGTCGATGACCTGGGAATACAGCGTGTAGAACCTCACGGCGCCCGAGTCACTGCCCGGGAGCGCTTTCCGGAGCTTGTAGCTCCATGTCTCGGTCCCCGAGGCCTTCACGAACACCTTCTTACCGCAGGATCCCTTGACGAACCGCTTCCCGGTCCACCACGCGCACCCCTTGGACAGGCTCTGGCGCAGAGCGATCTCCACGGTCTCGAGGTCGACTCCGGCGGCCGTTCCCGTGAACCGGTCGATCCGGCCGTAGGTCTTTCCGTGCCGGGGCTTGGTGATCTTCGACGTTGGATGGCGGTCGGCCGTCGAGAGAGCGCAGGCCCGAGACGGACCGGGCCCGCCGTTGTTCTGTGGGGTCGGGCTGGTGACCTGGAAGTCGGCGTTGCTGTCGTTGGTGTCGTCGCCTTCGTCGAGGCCGGCGGGGTTGGCACCGCCGGTCACCTTCCGGGTGATCGACTGCAGGGCGGGTAGTCCTCCAGCGAACGGCGTCCCCGTGGCTGACGGCGTGGAGCCGGTGAAGCTTCCCCACGAGACGCAGTCGATCCCCTCGAAGCACACCGCCCCTCCCGACGGCGACATGGCGGGAGGGAACGTGAAGTCGGGAACCACGCCGAAGATCGTCTGGGCGGATGTGGTGGCGAACAGGATCGTGGCCTGAGGAGCTCCGCTGGACACGTTCCCGGGGATCGTGCAGTCCTGCTGGATCTGCCCGGTGGTGGAGAACCACAGGACGTGGTGGCCGCTCACCTGGCTCTGCAGCGGCGCGTACATCTGGAGCTCGACGAACTCGGCGTCCGGGGCCGCTGGATGGTTGCCGAACACCTCGCGGATCCGCATCAGGTGGAACGCGGCCTGACTCGGTGGCGCCCATTCCACGAGTCCCACGGCGGTCAGGATCGCGACCAGGGTTATGCGGGCGGTGCGCCGGCGCATGTTCACGGGCTCCTCCTCTCGCCCAGGTAGTACTCGGGCGAAGGGTCATAGGATTGAGGCATGGCCAAGCCGTACCTGATCGCCGGGGAGTGGCGTCAGGGATCGGACACCTTCGAGGTCCCCAGTCCATACGACGGGGCGGTCGTGGCCGAGGTCGGCATCCCATCGGACGCCGATGTCGAGGACGCCCTGGCCAGCGCCGCCGCAACGTTCCAGGAGTCGCGCACGCTGCCCACTCACGTGCGGGCCGAGGCGCTCATGCACATCTCCCGTCGGATCGGGGAGCGGGCAAAAGAGATCGCCGAGACCATCTCGCGGGAAGGCGGCAAGCCGCTGAAGTGGGCCATGGTGGAGGCCAACCGGGCGGTGTCCACGTTCCGGTGGGCGGCCGAGGAGACCCGGCGGGCCGAAGGTCAGCTCATGCGGCTGGACACCGATGAGGCCCTGGGCAGCCGGCTGGGGCTGGTCCGGCGATTCCCGTTCGGTCCGGTGGTCGGGATCTCGCCGTTCAACTTCCCGGTGAACCTGGTGGCCCACAAGATGGCCCCGGCGTTGGCGGTCGGCGCGCCCATCATCCTCAAGCCGGCATCGGCCACTCCGCTCGGCGCTCTGGTGCTCGGGGAGCTGTTCGCGGAGACCGACCTGCCGCCGGGGATGCTGTCGGTTCTCCCGCTGTCCTCGGAGCGGGCCCAGGCGCTCGTCACCGATCCGCGCGTGAAGAAGGTTTCGTTCACCGGGTCCAGCGCCGTCGGGTGGAAGCTCAAGGGCCTGGATCCGAAGAAGCACTTCACGCTGGAGCTGGGCGGCAACGCCGGCGTGATCGTTCATTCCGACGCGGACCTCGACCTGGCCGCTCAGCGGATCGCGTTCGGGGGCTATTACCAGGCTGGCCAGTCGTGCATCGCGGTGCAGCGAACGCTGGTCCACGCGCCGGTATACGAGGACTTCGTGGCCCGCCTGGTCAAGGAGGTCGAGAGCCTCACGGTCGGAGACCCGCTAGACCCGAAGACCGACGTCGGACCGCTGATCGACACCGGCTCGCTCGACAGGGTTACAGCGTGGGTCGACGAGGCCGTCTCGGAGGGCGCAGAGGTCCTGACTGGCGGTGAGCGAAACGACCCCTTCTACCGGCCCACGATCCTGGGAAATGTGCGCCGGGAGATGAAGGTGTGCCGGGAGGAGATCTTCGGCCCGGTCACCACGGTCAGCCCGTACCAGACGTTCGAGGAGGCCATCGACGAGGTGAACGCCACGCCCTACGGCTTGCAGGCCGGGCTGTTCACCGCGGACCTGGAGCGCGTGTTCCTGGCCCATCGCGAGATCCGGGTGGGCGGGCTGATCGTCGGCGACGTCTCGGCGTTCCGGGCGGACCAGATGCCGTACGGCGGGACGAAGGAGTCCGGCTACGGCCGGGAGGGCCTGCGTTCGGCCATGGAGGAGCTCACCGAGCCCCGGATCATGGTCCTCTCCCACCTCCCGTTGTAGGCCGCCGCGGCCTGGCGGGTGGTGTCGGCGCTCCGTACACTCCTTGCCACGATGGGGACGCTGCCCGCGGCCGTCGAGGAGGTCCTGAGCCGCGCCCTGGTGTGCGAGTTCACGGTGATCGGCCGGGGCGGCCGGCCCATCACCCACCCGATGATCCCGCTGTACGACGGGGAGAGGATCTACCTCCACTCCAGCATCCTGTTCTCCAAGAAGCTGGGCCACATCAAGGCGAACCCGAAGGTGGCCCTCGCCATAACCGATCTGGGCGCCACCCACGGCGGGCCGCTGCGGGATCGCGTGCTGATCCAGGGCGATGCCGTGGTCGTCGAGGATGACCCGCACACCACGTGGGAGCGGATCCTTCCGCTGTGGATCGCCAAGGAGCCGATCGTCAAGGAGTTCTACGCCAAGCGGGTGGCCCTGCCGTTGTTCTGGGAGCGGTCCCTGATTGAGATCACGCCGCGGAAGACGCTGGTGTGGCTGGGGGGCCGGACGGATTCGCCGCCGCAGGTGTTCCAGAACGCGGAGGTCTCGTCGTGAGCGTCGCTCCCGAGGTGCTGCGCGAGGTGAAGGACTTCGCCCATGCCGTCCTGGCCTGGATCGGCGCGGACGGCTATCCGGTCAGCGTCGCCGTCGACCATCGCGTGGACCCGGAGGCCGGCGTGGTGGTTCTGTCGGTCCCCACGGGCGAGGCGGTGAGACCTCCCGCGGGGGAGGTGAACGTCATCGTCAGCCACGTCCGTCCCCAGGAGATCGGTTACGACCAGCGTCGATACGTGCAGATGTGGGGCCGCGCGGAACCGGCCAACGGAGAGCTGCGGTTCACGCCGCAGCGTTCGCATTCCTGGGACGAGAGCAAGATGCCGTTCTTCGAGTACTCCGAGGTGACGGTGCCCCAGGCCCACCGCTACCTCGAGGATCTGGGACGCGAGCAGGGGCGGCGCCTTCGGCCTCGCCTGTCGTTCGGGTGGCTGTTCCTGAGGGCCACGCGCCTTCCGTTCCTCACGGCCACGCTGGTCCCGGTCCTCCTGGGCGTGGCGGTTGCCGCGCGCGAGGGATCGTGGAGCCTGTGGCTGGCCTTCCTTACGTTCCTGGGCGGGGCCTTCGTGCACCTGGGGCTGAACGTGTCGAACGACGTCTTCGACACGATGTCGGGGGCGGACGCCGCGAACACCACTCCGACCCAGTTCAGCGGGGGCTCGCGGGTCATCCACTACGGGCTGATGAGCCTGCGGACGATGGCGCTGATGTCGGCCGGGTTCTACCTGGCGGGCATCGCCATCGGGCTGTATCTCGCGGTCACACGGGGCTTCTGGCCGCTGTTCACGATCGGCGCCATCGGGGTGGCCATCAGCATCGCCTACACCGCACCGCCCCTCCGGCTCGTGCACCGAGGCGTGGGAGAGATCGCCGTGGCCCTGGGGTTCGGGCCGATCATGCTGCTGGGCTCGTACTTCGTGCAGGCCCAGCGGATCTCGTCCGAGGCCGTGTACCTGTCGATCCCCGTGGCCATCCTCATCGCGCTGGTCCTCTACGTGAACGAGGTACCCGACCGGCGCGGCGATGCCGCGGCGGGGAAGCGCACGCTCCCGGTCCGCCTGTCCAAGGAGGCGGTCATCGGCGGGTACGTGGGAGCGCTGGTCGTGACGTACGCGCTGATCGCCGGAGGAGCGGCCGCCGGGCTGTTGCCGCTGCCCGCCCTCCTGGCGCTGGGAACCATCCCGCTGGCGGCGAAGTGCGTGCGCGGCATCCGTCGCGACTACGAGGATCCGTACGCGCTGATGTTCTCCACGATGGGACCCAACGTCCAGCTGCACCTGTTCACCGGGATGCTGCTGTTCGCGGGCTACCTCATGGCGATCGCCGCCGACCGCCTGATCGAGAACGCCCCCTTCTTCCTGCGATAGCC
>DASZKM010000088.1:0-2338 GCA_035947055.1 Actinomycetota bacterium | reverse complement strand
CCCGGTAGTACGGGACCACGGCCGGGTTGGTGGCCGACGTCGGTCCGGTCAGCTCGATGATGTACACCAGCGAGCCGGCGTCGCCGGCCCCGGACACCTGCTCCCAGCTCTCCACCGCCGACACCAGGTTGAACGTGGGGTCGGGAGCGTCGAAGTAGAAGGGCCGTCCGCCCGCGCCATCGATGTTGCCGGCGTCGTCGTTGATGCCGTCGATGGCCACGCCCTCCGGCTTCAGCGTGTTGAAGTAGTGAGTGGCCACGCCGGCGTTGTAGTCCCACGACGTGTACAGCCCGTCCGGCGGGATCGGATGCACGCGGACGCGGTACCGATAGGTGATGGCGTCCCGGTAGAAGGTCTCGGTCTTCGTCACGTTCGTCCCCGAGTCGGCTCCCCAGATCTCCCGGATGGCCCGGACGGGGCCGGTGCGCTCGCCGAGGATCGTCGAGTTGGCTTCCCAGTTGACCTGCTCGTCCTCGAACCCCACCTGAGAGATGGAGGAGTCCGGACTCTGCTGGAACGCCCGGCCCTTCCACCGGTCGATGAGGTCCGGGCCGTAATCGGCCACGCGCTCGGGCGCCGTGATCTGCAGGCTCCGGATCATCCACCGGCCGGTCGCCGTCCACCGGTAGGTGTCGGTGGCCACCGTCACGCCGTCGCGGGGGAAGCGGTCGGTGGATGGACGCGGCACGCCGTCGGGGACGTCGGGGTACTCGGGATAGACGGCGGTCCGGCACACCGTGCCCTTGAGGTTCGGGCCGTAGCCGGTGTTGCTCACGCCCAGCGCTTCGGGGTCGTCGCGGCGGAGCGAGTACCTGTCGATCCACTCGTCGGCGTTGTCGTGCCTCCGGTACCGGACGTACCCGGTGGTCTCGTCGAAGGAGGATCCTTCCTCTCGCGTGAACAGGTACACGTACCGGGGATCCGTCGGGTTCAGCGGGTCGACCAGCGTGATCTTCTGCCTGGTGGGGCCGGTGTTCGATGGACCGAGCGCGCCGGCCGGAGCCTCCGCGCCGGCGTCCGAGGCCATGAACACGATCTCGTCATCGTCATCCAGCGTGCGGACGGGATCCTGCATCGGACCCTCGCCCGGCGGGTACTCCTTGAAGCACTCGCCGGCGGTCATCTTCCAGGCCTCGGTGTCCCACTCGTAGGTCAGCTCCTTGTCGGTGCCCGAGTACCAGGCGAAGCCCGAGGGCTCGTTGGCCAGGAAGTAGGGGAACAGCTCGTCGACCTGGACCGGGATCTCCGTGAAGCGGTTGGCCTTCTCGTTCCACCGGAAGGCGGCGATGCGCTCCACTGGAACGCCGGTGCGGGCGTCGGGCGGCACGTGCAGCGTGCCGTTGTGGGCGGTACGGAAGTCGCTTGAGGCGGGGAAGTTCGGCGGATCGGGGTTGGCAACGCCCACGGCGGGGAGCCGGGACCACGAGGGCAGGTCGGCCCCGGTGAGGACCACGGGCTCCGCGTGGCGCGCGGCGACGATCGGGCCCTGTTGGGCCCCCGCGGGTCCAGCGGGAATGACGCCCACCAGCGGGGCGATCGCGGCGAACAACGTGAAGAGGCTTCGTCCAGTCATCGGATTGAGAGCGGCGTCGCGCTCACATGAAGACTTCGACATGGGCCGGGGTGGCTCCTCCCCGAGGCTTCGTGTGAGTGCTCCGCCGACCCTCTGGGGAGCATGTAACCGATCGGTTACGACGTCTCGAGGGTCTCGCGAGACGCCTGAGATGGCCCGGCCTACTTCACGCAGCGGACCTGCCACTGCTCGCCGCAGGCCAGCTCGTCGCCCAGCTTGATGCGGGTCAGGGGCACGACCGGCAGCTGGATGCGCGAGGGATGCTCGGCGTCGTGCAGCACGGTGTTCACGGCCGGAGCCCGCCGGGGCACGTACGCGTAGTAGCTGTCCACGAGCGGCGGGGTGTGGATCTTGACCGTCAGCCGGTGGCCCGGGCGGAAGACGTGGCCGACCGGGAACACCTCGATGGCGTACTCGTACACCTGGCCCGGGATGATCGGGGTGGGGCCGACGTGCGGGTGGAACGGCCGGTACATGATCCGGCGCTTCCCCGCCTGTACCCAGTCCGACAGCTCGGGATCGACGGACCGGTGGCTGGCCCGGAGCATCCCTCGCTGGAGGTACGTCTTCGCCCCCGCCGGTCCCTCGTCGATCATCTGGACGAACACCTCGGTGTCCGGCGCGGTGCTCGACACGTACAGCGTGGCCAGGATCGGTCCGACGATGGCGGTGTTCGAGGCGAATGGCTCGGTGCGGTAGGTGAGCTCGTCGGGCCCGGCCGGCGTCGTGAACTGGGAGCCCGCGGTGGGCCCGGCCTGGTACGAC
>DASZKM010000087.1:0-5949 GCA_035947055.1 Actinomycetota bacterium | reverse complement strand
GTGTACGGCCCCCAGCAGGAGATCACGCTGTCGATGGGGGCCCGCCATGTCCTCGAGCGCGCGTTCGCCGAGGCCACGGCGCTCGGCGACGAGTACGTGTCCACCGAGCACCTCCTGCTGGCCATGCTGGAGGGGGACACGGATGTGGCCCGGCTGCTCCACGAGTCGGGGCTGAGCCGGGACGCCGTGCTTTCGGCGTTGGCCGAGGTTCGGGGCCGCCAGCGGGTCACCGACGAGAACCCCGAAGAGAAGTACCAGGCCCTGGAGCGATACGGCCGCGATCTCACCGAGCTGGCCCGGGCGGGGAAGCTCGACCCGGTTATCGGCCGCGACGACGAGATCCGCCGGGTGATCCAGGTGCTGTCGCGGCGGACGAAGAACAACCCGGTGCTCATCGGGGAGCCCGGCGTGGGGAAGACCGCCATCGTCGAAGGGCTGGCCCGCCGCATCACGGAAGGCGACGTCCCCGAAGGACTGAAGGGCAAGCGGGTCGTCGCGCTGGACATCGGCTCGCTGGTGGCCGGGACCAAGTACCGCGGCGAGTTCGAGGAGCGGTTCAAGGCCGTGCTCCGCGAGATCGCCGCCAGCGAGGGCGAGATCATCACGTTCATCGACGAGCTCCACACGGTCGTTGGCGCCGGCGCGGCCGAAGGCGCGGTCGATGCCGGCAACCTGCTCAAGCCGATGCTTGCCCGGGGGGAGCTCCGGGCCATCGGGGCCACGACGCTCGACGAGTACCGCAAGCACATCGAGAAGGACCCGGCCCTCGAGCGTCGGTTCCAGCCCGTGTACGTGGACGAGCCATCCGCGGCCGACACCATCGCCATCCTCCGTGGGTTGAAGGAGCGCTACGAGGTGCACCACGGTGTCCGGATCCGGGACGAGGCGCTGGTCGCCGCGGCCATGCTGTCGGACCGTTACGTCACCGGGCGGTTCCTCCCCGACAAGGCCGTCGATCTGATCGACGAGGCCGCCAGTCGCCTGCGCATCGAGATCGACTCGATGCCCACGGAGATCGACGAGGTCGAGCGGCGTGTCCGACAGCTGGAGATCGAGCGGGCCGCGCTGAAGAAGGAGACGGATGAGGCGTCCAAGGAACGGCTGCAGAAGCTCGAGGCGGAGCTGGCCGACCTCGGGGAGCGGCTGCGATCCATGAAGGCTCACTGGGAGCGAGAGAAGGAGCACATCGACGCGATCCGGTCGGCCGCGTCGGAGATCGAGGACATCCGGGGACAGGCGGAGCGGGCCGAGCGGGACGGCAACCTCGAAGGAGCGGCCGAGCTTCGGTACGGCCGGCTCCCGGAGCTGGAGCGGCGGCTGGAAGAGGAGAATCGCCGGCTGGCCGAGATTCAGGAGCAGGGCAAGATGCTGAAGGAAGAGGTCGACGAGGAAGACGTGGCCGAGGTGGTGTCCTCGTGGACCGGCATCCCCGTCACCCGTCTGATGGAAGGGGAGGTGGCCAAGCTGGTCAGGATGGAGGATGCCCTCCACGGCCGGGTGGTCGGCCAGGACGCCGCGGTGTCCGCGGTGGCCAACGCCATCCGCCGGGCCCGGGCCGGCCTGGCCGATCCGAACCGTCCCATGGGCTCGTTCCTGTTCCTCGGTCCGACCGGCGTAGGGAAGACCGAGCTGGCCCGGGCGCTGGCCGAGTTCCTGTTCGACGACGAGCGGGCCATGGTCCGCATCGACATGAGCGAGTACCAGGAGCGTCATGCGGTGTCCCGGCTGGTGGGTGCCCCTCCCGGGTACGTGGGCTACGAGGAGGGCGGCCAGCTCACCGAGGCGGTTCGCCGCCGGCCCTACGCGGTGATCCTCCTCGACGAGGTGGAGAAGGCCCACCAGGACGCGTTCAACCTGTTGCTGCAGGTGCTCGACGACGGCCGGCTCACCGACGGTCAGGCCCGCACGGTGGATTTCAAGAACACGGTATTGATCATGACGTCCAACCTCGGAAGCCAGTGGTTCTTCGACGAGAGCCGCTCGCCGCAGGAACGCCGAGACCGGGTATTGGGGGAGATGCGGTCGCATTTCCGGCCCGAGTTCCTGAACCGGCTGGACGACGTCATCGTGTTCGATCCGCTGGACAAGGCGGATATCGCCAGGATCGTGGACATCCAGGTCCGGAACCTGGCGGAGCGTCTGGCGGCCCGGCGGCTGGAGGTCGTCCTCACCGATGGAGCCAAGGAGTATCTGGCCGAAGCGGGCTATGACGCGAACTTCGGAGCGCGTCCGCTGAAACGGCTGATCCAGCGGGAGGTCCAGGATCCGCTTGCCATGAAGCTGCTGGCCGGCGAGATCCGGGAGGGATCTCGGGTGGAGATCGACCGCGATGGCGACGGGTTGCGATTCCGAGAAGCGGGATCCCCGACGGTTACTGAGGGCTGAACCCCGGCAGGTAGGCCGCCGACAGCACCAGGTCCTGCCAGGCCTCGAAATCCCGGTAGGTCTGCGGATGGTCCATGTCCAGGATCTGTCGCCGGCTCCAGTGCGGCTGGAGGAACTCGTCCTGGAACACGGACACCAGTCCGGCCCGCCGGATCCGCTCCACCGTCAGCTTGAGCATCTCCACCGACGCCTGCCGCTGGTCGCGGACCGCCTGGCTCACGTGGGCCTGCCAGTCGTCGAAGTCGGGATGGTCGCTCCTGGCGTCGAGCCGCATCCGGAGCGCGTACGAGATGACACCGCCGCTGGCGTGGAGACCCCACACGTCGACCAGCTCGTACTTGCGCTCGATGAATCGGGCGATGCTCGCTGCGCGGGGAGGGCCGTCCACTTCGGGGGAGGGCTGAGACTCCTGGGTGATCGGAGTTCGCGCGCCCGGTTCGGCGAGCTCGCCGACGGGCAGCATGACGGGGGAGCGGGAGCACGCTATCAGGGCGAGCGTCACGGCGGCCGTGGCGGCCAACCGCACCGCCTTCATCTCAATGAATCTATCGGACGCTCGCGGCCAAAGCTGGACGTTCGGTTTCTCGATGTTCCCTTCTGATCGACGTGGTCAGCGCGGACCACACCACGGCCCAGGCCAGCGCGACTAGGGCGACGATGGTGACCACCGGGCGGACGCCGAACCGGTCGGCGGCCCATCCCGCCAGCAGGATCGAGCCGGCCATGGTCAACGTCACGAGCCCGAAGTCGAAGGAGAACACCCGCCCACGGATGCGGTCCGGGACGATCCGCTGCAGACCGTACGTGGACAGCGTCCACTGCGCGCCGCCGCCCAAGTGGCCGGCCAGCACGAAGACCGCCGCCATCCACAGGCCACCGGCCAGCGGAACCATCGCGTAGGACACGCCGAACACGGCGAACGACGCGCCGATGGCCAGGAAGAGGCTGCGGAGATCGCGCGTGAACCGCCGGGCCAGGAACGGGCCGGTCAGCGCGCCCAACCCTCGGGCCGCCAGCAGGATGCCCGTGCCCCGGTCTCCGGCGTCGTACACCGTGAGCGCCAGCAGCGGGAGGAGGCCGATCACGCCGCCGGCCAGCCCGAACCCGCCCTTCACTGAGAGCAGGGCCAGGACCCGGTGGTCGCGCCGCGCGTAGCGAACCGTCTCCACAACCGCCTCGGCGATCCCGGGATGCTCGCCGGTCCGCTGTTCGGCGAACCGCCGCCGGATCCCCACCAGCAGCACGGCGGACACGCCGAACGTCGCCGCGTCACCGATGAAGGCGGCATCGCGGCCCAGGGTGGCAGCCACGATCCCTCCCAGGGCCCCGCCAACGGCGAGCATCGTTCCCCACGCCGAGCCGACCAGGACGTTGGCAGCCGGCAGATCATCCGGGTCGACGAGATTCGGAACGGCGGCCGACGACGTCGGCTCGAACACCGCCGTCAATCCGCCGATCCCCGCGGCCAGCACGTACACGAGCCACACCTGATCCGGGCGGTCCACGAGGAGGAACCCCAGGGCCAACACCATGCGGATCAGGTCGGCGGCGACCATCAGCCGGCGGCGGTCCAGGCGATCCGCGAGATGCCCGCCGATCGGGGAGAAGACCGCGATCGACAACATGTGGGTGACCAGGATCAGCGTGACCAGTGCCGCGGACCTGGTCAGCTGATACACCAGCCCGGCCAGCGCGACCTGCGCGAACCAATCGCCCCCGAACGAGACGAGCTGTGCCGCGTACAGCCGGGCGAAGCTCGGATTCCTGGCCAGGAGCGACAGCACGGCCCGCGCGCCGGGGCGGACGTCGGTTCGGAATGCGTCAGTCACGCGGGGAGGCTAACAAGGTGCGGACTGAAACCCTTCCCGGGGGCGCCGGGCCTCTTCGACTAGGCTGGCCGGGTGAAAGCGTCCCGCATCTCGCTGCTCCTCATCCTGGTGGCGTCCGGACTGCTGGTCGGCACGCTGGTAGCCGCGGTGTCGGTCGGGACCGCGGCACCGTTCTGCCCGTCCGGTCTGGACGGCGAGAGCTGCCGTGGACTGGTGGTCACCCTGGCCAAGCGGGCCGGGCTCGTTGCCGGCGCCGCGACCGTGATCATGGTCCTGCTCGTGGCGGGCCTGCTTCGGATGCTGGCCCAGGACGACCGGGACCGAGCCACACGGGCTCGCGAGGCATATCTCGCTTCGCGTTCCTCTCGGTAGGATTCCTCGTGTGCCGGCAGATCGTTCCTCCCTCGGATACCGCGGCGAGCTGTTCATCCTGGCGTTCGATCACCGCGGCTCCTTCGAGAAGCAGCTGTTCGGGATCACGGGCCGGCCGGGCCCGGAAGACGCCGGACGGATCACCGATGCGAAGACCGTGATCTTCGACGGCTTCCTGTCGGCGCTCGATGCGGGCGCCCCCAGGGACGCCGCCGGGATCCTGGTCGATGAGCAGTACGGCTCCGACATCGCCCGCCGAGCCAGGAAGGAAGGCCGGATCCTGGCCATGCCGGTGGAGAAGAGCGGCCAGCCGGAGTTCGACTTCGATCATGGCGAGCGGTTCGGGGAACACATCGAGGACTTCGATCCCACGTTCTCCAAGGTCCTGGTGCGCTACAACGCCCGGGGAGATCAGGAGATGAACGTCCGGCAGGCGGAGCGGCTCGCGGCGCTGTCCGAGTGGCTCCACGAGCGCGGACGGAAGCTCCTGTTCGAGATGCTGGTCCCGGCCGAGCCTGCCCAGCTGGAGTCGGTGGGAGGGGATACCGACCGATTCGACCAGGAGGTTCGGCCGAAGCTCATGCTGGAGGCGATCCAGGAGCTGCGCGATCGCGGCGTGGAGCCGGATGTGTGGAAGATCGAGGGCCTGGACCGGGCCGAGGACTGCCGGGCGGTCGCCGATCTGGCCCGAGCCGATGGCCGGGACGACGTGGTCTGCGTGGTCCTGGGACGCGGGGCGAACGCCGTGGCCGTGGAGCGGTGGCTGCAGGCGGGATCGGGCGTTCCGGGCTACCGGGGGTTCGCCATCGGCCGGACCATCTGGTGGGACGCGCTGAAGGCGTACCTGGATGGCTCGGCCGACCGCACCGAGGCCGCCCGGCGGATCGCGGAGACCTACCGGCGCATGATCGACGTCTATCGAGGCTGACCGCGCTCTGGCCCGGACTCCGGCGCCTCCGTACAATGCCGCCACGCGAGGAAGGAGGCTGAGAGATGGCCGTCATCAAGACGATCGACCTGGTCGGCGTGTCCACCGAATCCTGGCGGGACGCCGCTCAGCAGGCCCTGCAGGACGCCAGCAAGACGCTTCGAGGGATCGAGGGTATGGACGTGCTGGAGACCTCCGCGCTGGTGGACGGGAGCAACATCAAGGAGTACCACACGCACGTCCGGATCAAGTTCCGTATCGAACGCTGACAGCCGCGGCCTGTCGAGGTCGCGCTCATGTCACACTATCCTCGATGCCGGCCACCATTCTGGTGGGCACCCAGTGGGGTGACGAGGGAAAGGGCAAGGCCACCGACCTCCTGGCGGATCACATGGATTACGTGGTCCGGTACCAGGGTGGCAACAATGCCGGCCA
>DASZKM010000086.1:0-7921 GCA_035947055.1 Actinomycetota bacterium | reverse complement strand
CGCTCGGAGGTCCCTCGTTGCCCGAGGACCGCCCGCCCCGGGCCCGTTCCGTGCTCTTGCTGGCGGCCACGATCACCGCCGTGGCGACGCTGTCGGTGATCCTCGTCGCTCTGTTGGGGTTGGTCATCAAGGCTCAGCTCGACCGGTACTTCGCCGGCGTCGGCTGAGGCCTACAGCACGTCGG
Source organism: Actinomycetota bacterium (assembly GCA_035947055.1). Lineage (GTDB taxonomy): Bacteria > Actinomycetota > UBA4738 > UBA4738 > CALAEC01 > DASZKM01. Next base: position 7,737 of record DASZKM010000086.1, on the reverse strand, counting down.
GCGTGATGTCTCGGATCTCCCGGACCACTGACTCGTAGAGCCGGTCGTCCTCACGCGTTTTTCCTTCCAGGTTGACCTCGCCGGCGAAGTCCTCGATGGATCTGCGCGTGACCTCATCGTAGGTGCCGGTGATCTCCCCCGCGTAGCGTCCGAGGGCTTTCAGCCGTCGCTGGAGCTCCGTGATGAGCTCGGTGGTGGAGTCCAGGATGGGGTCGTCGCGGATGAGGATCTCCCGGTCATAGGTCTCGAAAAGCCGGGCGAGCTCGGCGGGCGCCTGCGGATGGTCGTCGACGCGAAGGTCAACGTAGCGATCCGTGTAGCCGCCGTAGCCGCCCCGGTCCCTGACGACCACCAGGGCGGCTGATTGGCGACCGCGGCGGTCGCCGCCCGCCCTGTCGCCCGCGGCCAGCGCCGCCAGCAGTCGGTCAACGAGATCCCCTTCGGATCCCTCGAAGGCCGCGGCCATCCCGTCGATCACGGCCTGCCCGGTCAGGATGTTGCCCTGGCATGCGTACCCCTGACCGGTGCGTCCACCGGCCCACGGCATGCACTCGCTGCCGGTGAACGTGGCCACCGTCCCGGTAGCGTCGACCAACCCGACCTGCCGCTGCTCACGCCCGTCATCGTCCTCGAGGAGCTGGCCCAGCGTCTCCCGGGCTGGGATCCCTTCGGCCATCAGGTCCAGGCCTTTCGGGCCGAACGACGTGTTGGCGTAGGACTGGGTGGCAACGGCGCCGGCGCCGGCACGCGCCCATGGGACGATCACCCCCACCGCCGGGAACTTGGACGCAACGGCCACGCCCCACTCCTCCGAAGACGTGGCGACGATCGAGAACGTCATCGATGGCGGCGCGAGTTGACCGTCAGCGCAGCCACGGAGAGCCGGCCAGGACGCCGGATTGGGCGATGAGCTCAAGGCATTTGCCGGCTCCCAGGACAACGGTCTGCAGTGGATGGTCGGTGAGGTGCACGGGGACCTCACACTCCTGGGACAGCCGGGTATCGAGCCCCTTCAGCAGCGATCCACCGCCCGTCAGGAACAACCCGCGCTCCAGGACGTCCTGGGCCAGCTCCGCGTCGCACTCGCCGAGGCAGCCTCGCGCCGCGTCGATGATGGCCGACACCGGTTCCCGGATCGCCTCGCGGACCTCCTCGGGGCTGAGCTCCACGATCCGGGGCATCCCCGAGGCCACCTCACGGCCTCGGATCCTGGCCCCGGCGACCCCGGTGATGGGGTAGGCGGACGCGGCGGCGATCTTCAGCTTCTCCGCGGCCCGCTCCCCGATGACCAGTCCGTACTCCCGCCGGAGGTGCCGCTGCAGCGCCTCGTCCATGTCGAACCCGCCGACCCGGACCGAGCGGATGGCGATGATCCCCCCCATGGACACCATGGCCACCTCGGACGTTCCACCACCTACGTCGAGGATCAGGTTCCCCAGCGGCTCGTGAACCGGAAGGCCGGCGCCGATCGCTGCGGCCATGGGCTCTTCGATCAACGAGACAGACCGCGCGCCGGCCGAGGTCGCCGCATCCCGAACCGCTCGGCGTTCGACCTCGGTGATGGCCGAAGGAACGCAGATCAAGGCGCGGGGCCGGGCGAAGCGGGTGACACCGACCCGCCGGAGGATGTGGCGGATCATCTGCCGGGTGACCTCGTAGTCGGTGATGGCCCCCCGTCGAAGCGGCCTGGCGGCGATGATCCGCGACGGGGTCCGTCCGATCATCTCCCACGCTTCTTCGCCGATGGACAGGACCTCGCCCAGCCGGGCGTCCATGGCCACCACGCTGGGCTCCTGGTAGACGATCCCCCGGCCGTCCTCGAACACCAGGGTATTGGCGGTGCCGAGGTCGATGGCCAGGTCGCCGAGACGCTTCACTGAAGCGAGGCGCGGGGAAGGCGCATGCCGGGATTCTACCGACTCAGGGGTCGCTCTCCTCGGCCGGGCGTATCCACACGACGGTGCGATGATAGGCACGTGACCGACGAACCGGCCGCATTCGGCACGCCCGAGGACAGCCCGTTGCTCCGTGAGCTCCAGCGCGTGTTGCTCGCGGGCACCGGTCCCGTGAACTGGGAGCTGGCCCGCCAGCTGGCCATCGCGTCGGCGTCGTGGGGAACGGACGATCCTTCCCCCACCGAGGACGATCAGCGCGTCATGGAGGGCGCGGTGCGGATGGCCGAGCTCGCGGTGGCCGACCTCACCGGCGCCTCACCTCCCACGGAAGCGGGCAACGTCCGGGCGGTGCGCCGGGCCCAGTGGGTGGAGGCCAACGTCCGCGGGCTTCGCGGTCTGTTCGAGCCGGGAGCGGAACGGCTTGCCCGAGCGCTGGCGGAGAACCGACCCGAGGAGCCGGCGGTCGGCCCCGGTGGGGCCCAGGTGTTCGAGGCGCTCATCGACCGGCTCGGTCCCCTGTTCATGGGGGCGCAGGTGGGCATGGTGCTGGGGCAGCTGGCCCAGCGAGCCCTCGGACAGTACGACCTGCCGCTGCCCCGAACCGAACAGTCCGGACTCCTGTTCGTGATGCCGAACCTGGACGGGGTGGCCCGCGACTGGAGCCTGCCGGGTGACCAGTTCCGGGCCTGGGTCGCGCTGCACGAGACCGCGCACGCGTTCGGACTCGCTCGTCCGTGGGTTCGCGACCACGTGGTGGGAATGATCCGCGAGGTGGCCGAAGCGATGGAGTTCGACATCGGGGCGCTGCAGGAGCGGCTGGAAGGACTGGACCTGTCCGACCCCGAGCGGCTGTCGGACGCCCTCGGCGGGGAGCTGCTGACCGGCGAGCTCGACGACGAGCAGCGGCTGCTGCACCGGCGCGTCCAGGCATTCGTGGCGGCCGCGGAGGGGCATGCCGACCACGTCCTGGCGAAGCTGGGCCGGGAACGGCTCCCGGAGTACGAGCGGATCGCCGAGGCGCTCCGCCGGCGGCACGAGGAACGCGGGACGGAGGAGCGCGCCGCCGAGCGGCTCTTGGGGATCGAGATGAGCCTCGAGCAGTATCGGCTGGGCCGGCAGTTCTGCGAGCGCGTCGCGGAGCAAACCGACGAGCGCACGCTGGCCCGCATGTGGGACAGCGCCGAGGCGCTACCGTCCATGCCGGAGCTGGAGGAACCTACCCTCTGGCTGGCCCGGATGGCCTAGCAGCACTCACGACGTTTCACCCGAACCGCGTGCGGTATCCTCCCGCCGTGCCGCAGGCAGAGCTCGTCTTCGCCAACGTCGTCGACCGCCGGATCTGGGAATCCGAAGGCGAAGGCGGCATCCCGCTTCTGTACGTGCTCAGCCTCCCCGGGCGTGCCCTCCCGTTCGTGGCCGCCCGGTACTGGAAGGCCCCACAGGGATACGTCACCGAGCACTTCGAGCTCGTGGCTCCGTCGGGGCGCACCGCGTACACGTCCGAGAAGAAGGTCCGCCGGATGACCGGTCAGATGGACCTGACCCAGATCGCCGATCTCGTCGAGGACGCGGTGCTCGAGGAGCTGGGGATCTACGCGGCCTCGTTCCTCATCGACGGTGAGGTGCAGGGACAGATCGAGTTCCAGGTTCTGGTCCAGGCGCCCGGGGCGCTGCCTGCCGAGGTGGAGGAGGCGCTGAAGAAGACCGACGTCATCTGGGTGGGGACCGAGGCCAACGGGCGAGACCGCGCGGTCCCGGTGTGGTTCGCCTACGACGGCGGTCGCATCTACCTCCTGCACTCCGACGACCGCGACAGCGGCGAGCAGCAGATCCCCGGGCTTCCGGACGCGCCGGAGCTGGTGGTGGTCACCCGGCACAAGTATCGCGAGACGCGGTCCAATCGGTTCCACGCCGCGGTGCGTCTCATCGAGGCGGACAGTCCGGAGTTCGATCAGCGGGCCGCGGTTCTGGCCGACCGCCGCCGGGACCGGCACGGCCCTCCGCAGGACGCCATCAAGAAGTGGAAGTCGTCCTGCCTCATCGCCGAGCTCACCCCGGAGACCGGCTAGCCGGCAGAGCTAGGCCCCGCCCGCGCCCTCGTAGGCCTTGCCCACCGCCGCCGGCGGATGCACCCGACCAACGAATCCCGCGATGGCCACGATCGTCACCACGTACGGGATCATCCGGATGAACTGCTCGGGGAGCAGCGACAGCACGGGAGCGTCGTCCAGCCGCAGCGGAACCGCCTGGGCGAACCCGAACAGCAGCGCGCCCAGCATGAGGCGGGTCGGCGACCAGTTCCCCAGGATCAGCGCGGCCAGCGCGATGAACCCCAGGCCCTGGGTCTGTCCTTCCTGGTACAGCTGGTTGACCTCCACCGACAGGAACGCGCCCGAGAACCCGGCCAGCGTTCCCGAGATGGCCACCCCGGCGTAACGGAGGGGGGCCACCCGCACGCCCAGAGCTCGCGTGGCCTCGGGATTCTCTCCGGCGGAACGGAGGCGAAGTCCGAACCGCGTCCGCCGAAGGATGAACACGACCGGGAACGTCAGGGCGAAGGCCACCAGGACCACCGGCGAGAGGTTCTCGAATGCGCGACCCAGCCCGGCGGGGAGCGCGGAAAGGAGCGGGACGTCGATCTTCCCCAGGTCGGGGACGCCGCTCGTTGACTGGGTCGCCGACCCGAAGAACTGCGTGGACAGGAACCGGGCCATCCCCACGGCCACCACGTTGATGACCACGCCGGAAACGATGTGGTCGACGCGGAACGTCACCGTGGCCAGCGCATGGACCAACGAGAACAGCAGGCCCGCCACCGCTCCGATGAGCAGCCCGGCCACCGGACCCCATCGGACGCCGCCCCACGCCCCCATGACGGTGCCGATGACCATCAGACCTTCCAGCCCGATGTTCACGATCCCCGACCGTTCGCTGAACAGCCCGCCGAGCCCGGTGAGGTAGATGATCGTGAAGTAGGACAGCCCGATGGCGATGGCGGCGCCCAGGTCAAGCAGCGGCATCGCGGTCCTCCTCGGCCCGGACCTCTCGCTGGCGGCGGCGGAGCGCGACCCGCCGCGCGATCTCGTACGCGATCACCACGGACAGGATCAGCAGGCCCTCCAGGATGATGAGGATCTCCCGGGGAAGGTCCGTGGTCACGGCCAGCCCGTCCTGTCCCCGGGCCAGCATCCCGAGCAGCACCGCGGCCACGGCGATGCCCGCGGGATGGTTGCGGCCCAGGAACGCCACGGCGATCCCCGCGAACCCCAGGCCGGTCTCGTAGTTCTGTCCCAGGAAGCCGGCCTCACCCAGCAGGTGATTGAGCCCGACGAAACCGGCCAGCGCCCCCGAGATCAGGAAGATCTTCAGCTGGGTGCCGCCGACGGAGATCCCTCCCGTCTCCGCCGACCCTGCGGAGGAGCCGACCGCACGGACCTCGTACCCGAGACGGGTGCGGAACAGCACCACCCATACGGCGACGCAGGCCACGAGGGCCAGGGGGAACAGCCAGGTCAGATGGACGGATGCGGGGATGGCGTCCTCCAGGCCGAGAGAGGAGGGGAGGCTCGGCATCAGTGCGCTGTCCGCGAATCGATCCGACCGAAGATCCACCAGACCGCGTTCGGACGTGCGCAGCGGGTTCAGCAGCGCCCAGGCCAGGAGGCTGATCGCGATCCCGTTCATCATGATGGTCGTCACCACCTCGTGAGCGCCGGTTCGAACCTTCAGGATCGCGGGGATCGCCGCCCAGACCACGCCGCCGGCCACCGCGGCCAGGAGTACGGCCGGGAGGTGCAGGGGGGCGGGAAGGAAGTCGAGACCGACGGCGGCCGTGGTTGCGGTAACCATGGCCACCAGGTACTGGCCCTCCACCCCGATGTTGAACATCCCTGCCTTGAACGCCACGGCGACGGCCAGCCCGGAGTAGATCAGCGGGGTGGCGTTCTCGAGCACACGGGCGAAGTCCTGCGAACGAGCCGTGGAGAAGTCCCAGACCGTGCCGTACACGGTCAGGGGACTCTCGTCGTACAGCGCGATGATGATCCCGCCCACCAGTCCCGCGAATACCAGCGCGGCGATCAGGGCCAGCACCTGCGTCCCCACCACGTCCATCCACGCGGGCCGGGCCCGGACCGGAGCGGTGGCGGTCGTCACGCCGTCTGCGCGCGTCCGCCCGTCATGCCCATCCCCACCTCGGCGGGTGGAGCATCGGGCGGGTACTCACCGGTGATGCGTCCTTCGAACATCGTAACGATGCGGTCGGCGAGCTCGAAGACCTCGTCCAGCTCCGCCGAGATGAGCAGCACGCCGGTGCCTCCGGCCTTTTGCTCCAGGATGTTGCGCCATACGAACTCGATGGCCCCGACGTCGAGGCCTCGGGTCGGTTGGTGAGCGATCAACAGACGCGGCGGCTCTTCCAGCTCCCGGGCGAGGACCAGCTTCTGCTGATTGCCGCCGGAGAGCGTGATGGAGGCGACGGCGATCGACCGGGCCCGGACGTCGAACATCTGCACGAGACGGGCGGCATGCTCCTTGATCCTGCGGGTGGCCAGGAGCCCGAACCGGCCAACCGCGCGCGCCAGGCGGCCCAGGATCGTGTTCTCCCACACGGTCATGTCCAGGACCAGACCCCGGCCGTGGCGATCGGCAGGGATGTACGCCACGCGCAGGGCCCGGATGTAGGCCACGCTCCGTCCCGTGACGTCGACCCCCACGATCTGCACGCTGCCCGCGTCCGCCTTTCGGAGCCCCATGATGGCCTCGGCCAGCTCCACCTGGCCGTTGCCCTCCACCCCGGCCAGGCCGACCACCTCCCCGGCCCGGACTTCGAGGTCCACCCCGTTCACCGAACCACTCACCCGAAGGCCGTCGACGCGGAGAGCCGGCTGGCCGATCTGCACGTCGGGTTTCTCCAGTCGGAACAGCACGGGGCGGCCGACCATCATCTCGGCCGGCTGCTCCTTGGTCGTCGCCGACGGTGTGGTCTCCCCGACCAGCCGCCCCCGACGTAGGACCGTGATCCGGTCCGCGATGGCCAGGACCTCCTCGAGCTTGTGGCTGATGAACACCACGGTCTTGCCCTCCGAGCGGAGGCGGCGGAGGTTCTCGAACAGGTCCTGAGCCTCCGTGGGGGTCAGCACCGCGGTGGGCTCGTCGAGGATGAGAACCTCGACCCCGCGGTACAGGGCCTTGAGGATCTCCACCCGCTGCTGCTCACCCAGCGAGAGCGTCTCCACCACCGCGTCGGGATCGACCGCGAACCCCGAGTCCCCGGCCAGGGCCCGGACTCGGCCCGCGGCATCCTCAACGTCCAGCAGGACGCCGCCCTCCGCGCCGAGCACGACGTTCTCCGCCACCGAGAACCGCTCGACCAGGACGAAGTGCTGGTGGACCATACCGATGCCAAGTCCGATGGCCACCCTCGGCGAGGTGATCCGAACCTCGTTCCCCCGAACCTGTATCCGCCCGTCGTCGGGGGGATACATCCCGTACAGGACGCGCATCAGGGTGGACTTGCCCGCGCCGTTCTCGCCGATCAGCGCGTGGATCTCACCGGGGCGGAGCTCCAGGCTCACGCGGTCGTTCGCCACCACGCCGGGGAACCGCTTGGTGATGTCCTCCATGACAACGAGCGGGGCGGTCTCCCGCCCCGCTCGTGCGCTGCTGATCGACATGCCGGGGCTAGCTTCCCTCCGGCTCCTCGGGCACGGTGATCTCACCGTCGATGATCTGTTGCTTGGCCTCGTCGATCTTCGCAGCGAGCTCCTCGGTCATCAGCTCCGTGTTGCTCTTCGAGCAGTCCACGCCATCCTCGGCCAGACCGAAGACCTGGAAGCCGGCC
>DASZKM010000085.1:0-4429 GCA_035947055.1 Actinomycetota bacterium | reverse complement strand
ACACACAACGCGCCGTCCGGGCCCGGGCCCCCCTGCGGATCAGCTTCGCCGGTGGAGGGACGGACGTGATGCCGTACCCCGCGGACCACGGCGGATGCGTGCTATCGGTGACCGTCGACCTGTTCGCGTTCGCCTCGCTGCAGGCGCGCGAGGACGGCGCCTACCACGTGCAGTCTCAGGGAGGGCCGGCACCGTACGCGGATCCAGGTGACGTGGTCCTCGACGGCCACGACGATCTGGTGAGAGCGTGTCTCCGTGACATGGCCGCGGCGACCGGCCTCGACGTGCAGCTGTTCTGCGATGCGCCGCCCGGTTCGGGCCTCGGTTCCTCCTCCGCTTTGGTGGTGGCCATGCTCGCCGCCGCATCGGAGCTGAGGCAGTACGCGCTGACGCCTTACGAGCTCGCCGAGCGGGCGTACCGCGTGGAGCGCGTCGACCTCGGACAGGCCGGAGGGATGCAGGATCAATATGCCTGCACGTTCGGAGGGTTCAACTTCATCGAGTTCCTGGGAGAGGACCGCGTCGTCGTGAACCCTCTGAGGATCCCCGAGGATGTCGAGACCGAGCTCCACAGCTCCCTGCTGCTTTGCTACACGGGGATGACGAGAGTCTCGGGCGGGATCCTTGAGCGGCAGGTGGCGGGGTACCGGGCCGGCCGAAGGGAGTCCCTCGACTCCCTGCGGCGCATCAAGGATCTGACGCTCGACCTCAAGGAGGCCTTGCTGACCGGGGACCTGGCGTCCTTCGCGGAGATCCTGGACGCGTCGTGGCAGGCGAAGCGCCATCTCGCGGAGGGAATCACCAACGACCGGATCGACGACCTCGTAGCCCGGGCCAAGTCGGCGGGGGCCCTGGCGGCCAAGCTGCTCGGCGCGGGCGGTGGCGGACACCTGTTGCTGTTCTGCCCGTTCGACCGGCGTCCGGCCATCGCACAGGCCATGGAGGAGGCGGGAGCCCGCGTGGTCCGGTTCAACTTCGCGCCCCGGGGGGTGCAGACATGGCGAGCCGCGTAGAGCTGGAGCGCGAGGCCCGGGAGCACCTGGAGACCACCGCCAAGCTGGCCACGGCGTTGGTCGAAGGAGACTTCCCGGGTGAGGTCGCTGGAGCGGCCCAGCTCCTGCGCGAGTCGCTCGTCCGCGGAGGGAAGGTGCTGTTTTGCGGCAACGGCGGAAGCGCCGCGGACGCCCAGCACCTGGCGGCGGAGCTCGTCGGCCGGATCGACGCCGCGCGCGAAGGCCATCCGCTTGCCGGCATTGCATTGACCACCGACACCTCGATCCTCACCGCGGTGGCCAATGACTTCGGCTATCAGGAGGTGTTCGCGCGTCAGGTCCGGGCCCTCGGCCGAACAGGCGACGCGCTCGTGTGTCTGTCCACGAGCGGACACTCGGACAATGTGATCGAGGCCGCCCGAGTGGCCTCGTCGATCGGCATCCCGGTGGTGAGCCTGGTCGGACCGGGCCCGTCCCCCCTCGAAGAGTTCAGTGAGGTCTGCCTCCATCTTCCCGGTGAGACCAGCGGCCAGATCCAGCAAGGCCACATCGCGGTCGGTCATGCCCTGTGCGCCCTGGTCGACTCGGCCCGGCCGGCGTGAGAGCGGCGGTCTTCCTGGATCGCGATGGGACCCTCATCGAGGAACGTGGGCATCTCGGCGACCCCAACGATGTGGTGGTGCTGCCCGGTGTACCGGACGCGCTGCGAACGCTTGCCGGCGGTGGCTTCGCCCTGGTGGTGGCCACTAACCAGGCCGGGGTGGCCCGCGGTTTGTTCACCGAGGCCGACGTGGACGCGGTGAACCGGAGGATCGCCGAGGTCCTGGGTGAACAGGGCATCCGGCTCGACGGCTGGTACTTCTGCCCTCATCACCCCGATCTCACGGGGCCATGCCAGTGCCGGAAGCCGGGGCCCGGGATGCTTCTGGCCGCGACCCAGGACCTGAATCTCGACCTCCAGCGCTCGTGGATGGTCGGCGATCATCCGACCGACGTCCAGGCGGGGCAGGCGGCGGGCGCTCGACCGATCATGGTCAGGACCGGCCACGGCATGCTTCCCGGCGCGAAGCACGACCCGGGCCCGGGTGTGCCGGTCGTAGACGATCTCGTTGCCGCGGCCGAGATCATCCTTCGCGACGCGTCTCGCCTCACAGGAGGCCGGCCGGTGAGCGGGTCGCGCGGGGGCTGACGTGGAGACCAGCGGGGACCTGCTGACGCATCGCCGGGGAGGGGCCCGGCCGGAGATCCTCTTCCTCACCGGGCATCTGCCGTATCCGCCCGTCAGCGGAGGGCGCCGGCGGGAGTTCGAGCTCATCACCCGGCTGGCCCCCGAGTTCGGTCTTCACCTCTTCGTCTCGTCCAAGACGTTCCAGGAGGATGCCGCCAACGCCTCCGCGTTGCGGGAGCTGTGCGCGTCGGTGCACGTGTGGCCGGCCGGCACGGGGGCGCCGACCATGACCGGAGGCCGGTCGCCGGAGCTGGTTCGCCGGGCCTGGTCCGAGCAGATGGCCGACGCCGTGGAGGAGCGCCTCCGTTCCGAGCCGATCAGCGTCGTCCACGTGGAGCGGTTCCATCTGATGCCACACGTGCCACCTTCATCTGAGGTACCTGTGGTCCTGGTCGAGCAGAACATCGAGTACGGACTGTGGAGACAGCGCCTGGCCCGGGCGCAGGGCCGAAGGGAGCGGAGACGGTTCTTCCAGGAATACGTCGCCACGCTCCAGGCCGAGATCGACGCGTGGCGGCGAGCCGACATCTGCGGGGCGGTCACCGAGGAGGACCGGGCCACGATGCTGGCCGCGCTCCCCGATCTCGACGTGAGGATCATCCCCCACGGCGTTGAGCTGCCCGCTATCGGGTCGGGCAACGGATCCGATCCGGCGCCGGAAGTCGAGGGCTCGGACGTCGTGGCGTTCGTGGCTAACTTCGCGTACGCGCCGAATGCGGATGGCGCTGTCCACCTGTGCCGCGACGTGCTGCCGCGCATCCAAGCGGCGCGGCCGTCGGCCAAGCTGCTGCTGGTCGGGAACGATCCGCCGCCGGAGGTTCTGGCGCTGCGGTCGCCCGATGTCATCGTCACGGGTCGGGTCCCCGCCGTGGAGCCCTACCTGGACCGGGCGGACGTGGTGGTGTGTCCCCTCCGTGAGGGCGGCGGGATCAAGGTGAAGATCCTGGAGGCCCTGGCCCGGGAAAAGCCGGTGGTCACCACGCCGGTGGGGGCCCAGGGATTCGGGCCCGATGCTGCCGACGTGATGCGCATCGCGGAGGGACCGGACCCATTCGCTCACGCCGTCGTGGAGCTGCTCGCGGACCCAGAGGAACGCACGCGGTTGGGGAAAGCGGGAAGCCGGCTGGTGGCCGCCCTGCCCACCTGGGACGAAGCCGCGCTGAGGCTGGCCACGTGCTATCGCGACGTGCTGGCCCCGGCCGCCGGCCGCTAGCCTGCGTGCGACTGAGCCGCGGTGAGATCGCGCTCCTCGTCGTGCTCGGTCTGGCCGTCGTTCATCACATCGATCATGTCCTCAGAGCCGACCACAGCGGATGGCCGTTCACCCCGGATGTCACCGCATTCACAGCCAGCTTGGTGGTGTATCCGATCTTCGTCGCGGACTTCCTGTTCCTCCGCAGACGGACTCGGGTCAGGGCCGGCCTCGTCGGCGTGCTGCTCGTGGTGCTGCTGGTCGCCCACACCGTGATCGAGACCCCCGCCGTGCAGTACGGCACATGGGCGGACGGCGTGAGCTCGGTTCCCCACGCCCTGGGGCGTCCGAACCTTTTGGGGATCGCCTCGCCGGCCCTGGGGATCGTCTCGGCGGGCGTCTCCGTTCTTCTATCCGTTTCGGTCCTCGTCGCTTTCCTGTTGCTGCTCCGGGAGGCGCAGGACGGCGGGCGGCGGGGCTGAACGCTGGACCTGGTGGGGTTGGACACCGAGCCGTTCTGCTACGTGACGACGAGCGGAAGGGTCACCGGGCGAGAGCACACCATCGAGATCTGGTTCGCGCTCCAGGATCGGACCATGTATCTGCTGTCAGGCGGCGGTGATCGCTCCGACTGGGTCCGCAACGTTCGCCGCACGCCTCAGGTACAGGTGCGGGTGGGAGATGTTCGGTTGTCGGGACGGGCGCGGGTGGTCACCGATCCGGACGAGGACGAGCTGGCCCGGCGCCTCGTGTACGAGAAGTACCACCGTACCTACGGAGGCGATCTCACCTCGTGGCGCCGCTCGGCATTGCCCGTGGCCATCGATCTCGAATCGCCGTAGGTTCTCCCACCGTTTGACGCGCCGTCTTCGCGTCTTCCCGGATCGGTCGCGAGACCTGCCGTAGCATGGTGTCGTGGAAGCTGCCTTCTTCGACCTGGACAAGACGGTCATCTCCAAGTCCAGCTCGCTGGCGCTGTCCCGCCCATTCTTCCGGGCAGGCCTGGTTTCCCGGTCG
>DASZKM010000084.1:0-3288 GCA_035947055.1 Actinomycetota bacterium | reverse complement strand
GAACGCGGCAACGCGGCGATCGCCGGACACCGGACCACGTACGGCAAGCCGTTCGCGGAGATGGACGACCTGCAGGCCGGGGATCGCATCACGCTCGAGACGCCGGTGGGCAGCTGCACGTACGAGGTATCCGGCGCGCCGTTCCGCACGACGCCCGATGACTTCGCCGTGCTGCAGCAGGGCCCCGGATCGAGACTCACGCTGACCACCTGCGACCCGCCGGGCTCCGCGGATTACCGGCTGATCGTCCACGCCGAACTGGTGTCCAGCGAGTACTTCGAGAGCTGAGCCCGGGCGCGGCTAGGCGCCCAGGTACGCTTCCTTGACCCGGTCGTCCTGCAGGAGCTCCTTGCCGGTTCCCGACAGCGTGATCTCGCCGGTCTCCAGCACGTAGCCCCGGTCGGCGATCCCCAACGCTTGGAACGCCATCTGCTCGACCAGAAGGATCGTCTTCCCCTCCTTCTTCAGCTCTTCGATGATCTCGAAGACCTGCTTGACGATGAGGGGAGCCAGCCCCATCGACGGCTCGTCGAACAGGATGAGCCGTGGCCGGCTCATCAGCGCCCGGGCGATAGCCAGCATCTGCTGCTCGCCGCCGGACAGCAGTCCGGCCAGCTGGGTGCGCCGCTCGCCGAGGATCGGGAATCGCTCCGCCATCCGGTCGATGTCCCGCCCGATCTCCATGTAGTCGCGGCGCTGATACCCGCCGAGCAGCAGGTTGTCCTTCACGGTTTGGTCGGGGAACACCTGCCGTCCCTCGGGGACGTGGGCCAGGCCGAGGCGGGCGATCTTGTCCGGCTTGGCGCGGTCGATCCGCTTCCCCTCGAACGTGATCTTCCCGCGAACGCTCTTCAGCAGCTCCGGCAGGCCCGTGACGGTCTTCAGCGTGGTGGTCTTGCCGGCGCCGTTCGAGCCGATGATGACCACCACCTCACCGGCGTGCACCTCGAACGAGATCCCCTTGAGGACCTCGACGTTTCCGTACTGCACGCGAAGGTCCTCGACCTTGAGCATCGGCTGGCCGTTCGTGGCCTGTGGCTCTGCCACCGCCTTCTCGGTCGTCGCCATCAGCGCTTCGCTTCCTCCAGGTCGGTCTTCGGTTCCTCCTCCGCGCCGAGGTAGGCCTCGATGACCTTGGGGTCGTTGGCCACGTCCTGCGGCGTGCCGTCGGCGATCTTCTCGCCGAAGTCCAGCACGCTGATCCGGTCGGCCACCGCCATGACCAGGTCCATGTGGTGCTCGATGAGGAACACCGTGATGCCGGTGTCGCGGATCCGGCGGATGAGGTCGGTGAACTCGCCGATCTCCGCCGGGTTCAGGCCCGCCGCGGGCTCGTCCAGGATCAGGAACGACGGGTCCAGGGCCAGGGCCCGGGCCACCTCCAGGCGGCGCTGCGGTCCGTACGGAAGCTGGGCGGCCAGGAGGTCCGCGTACTGGCGGAGGCCGACGAACTCGAGGAGCCCCATCGCCCGCTGCCGAAGCCGCTCTTCCTCTCGCAGCGCCCAGGGGGCCCGGGCCGCCGAAGAGAACAATCCCGACCTCCCCCGGACGTGCAGCCCGACCATCACGTTGTCCAGCACGGTCATCCGCCGCCACAGCTGCAGGTTCTGGAACGTGCGACCCATCCCCATCTCCACCGTGGCGTAGGCGGGCGCGCCGGAGATCTTCCGACCCACGTACCAGACCTCGCCTTCCTCCGGGGCGTACACGCCGGTCAGCACGTTGATGAACGTCGTCTTGCCGGATCCGTTGGGGCCGATCAGCGCGTGGACCGTCCCCCGCTTGACCTGGATGGAGATGTTGCTGTTGGCACGGAGTCCCCCGAAGATCTTCGACATCTCCTTGGTCTCCAGGATGATGTCGTCCTGGAGCTCGGACAGGTCGCGGGGCTGCGGTCGTCGCATCGCCGGGGCCAGGGCGATCCATTCGGCCGGTCTCGGTCCGCCGACCACAGCCCGTTGCAGCTTCCGTCCCACTTCCTTGAACACCCCGACCAGTCCGCTGGGGGCGGTGATCACGGTGATCACCGCCAGTCCGCCCAGGATCAGGTTCTGGAAGTCGACGAACCGGCGGGTAACGATCCGCGTGACCTCGATCGCGGTGGCCCCGACCACCGGTCCGGCCAGCGTTCCCGTTCCCCCGATGATCATCATCACCACGTACTTGAACGACTCCGGGATGATCGTGGGGAACTGCGGTGAGATGAACCCCACCGAGTGCACGTACAGCCAGCCCCCGATGGCCGCGAAGCACGCGCTGATGGCGAACGCGGTGACCTTGAACCGCACTACGTTGACGCCGGAAGACTTCGCGGCGATCTCGGACTCCCGGATGGCGGTGAACGCCCGTCCCCATCGAGACTTCACGATGTTCCGGGTGATGACGAAGATCAGGACGAAGAACCCGATGGTCAGGAAGTAGTAGTCGACCTGGGTCATCGCATTCCCGCCCCACGGTGGGTACAGCGAGGTGTCGACCGGGACTCCGAGGGTCGGATCGAGGATCGGTGTGCGGAGGTCTTTCAATCCTCCGGAGCCGCCGAAGACGCCTTCCGGGCCCGAGGTGAAGATGCGGGCGAAGATCGGCACGAAGGCCAGCGTGACGATGGCCAGGTATGCGCCCCGAACCCGCAGTGACGGCAGCCCCAGGAACACGCCGATCAGCACCGAGACCACCATGGCGGCCACGAGACCCACCCACGGCCCGCCGTGACTCTCGATGACCTTCGAGGAGATGATCGCGGACGTGTACCCGCCGACCGCGGTGAAGATGGACTGTCCCAGCGACAGCTGGCCGGTGAACCCCGCGATGAGGTTCAGCCCCATGATGATCACCGCGTACTGCAGGATCACGTTGAGCGACAGGAAGTTGTCGGCGTTGGGGGTGACCCCCGGAAGCAGGCCCATCGGGTAGGCGGCCAGGGCCAGCACCACGATCGCTCCCATGAGGACCCCGGGGCGGAGGATCGCCGACAGCCTGAGGGACCGAGGGATCGCGGCGTCCTCCCACCGCTGGGCACCGGCCGCGTCACCGGGGAGGTCGCCGTTTCCTGCGTCCGGTGCCTCGACACCGGTTGCCCCGGAAACCTCGGGGATCTGGCCGTCACGCGCCAGCTTCTGCATCAGGCGGACCGCCCGGCGGCGGTCGCGTTCGCGTTTCGCGTCGAGGTTCGCTTCTCGGAGCCGTCCCAGGAACGTGGCGGGGTGGCCGTCGCCGTCTGCGGCGGTCTGTTCCTCCTCTTTCTTCTTGGCCGGGTCCTGATCGAACAGCTCGTCCACCGCTAGACCT
>DASZKM010000083.1:0-2018 GCA_035947055.1 Actinomycetota bacterium | reverse complement strand
CGTCCGCCGCTTGGCCCGGTTGGGATCGGCCTCATCGGGATGCCGCTTGGTCTCGTAGAGCTCCCCCACCCGCTTATCCACGTCGGACACGATCCGGAACGGGAAGTCGTACTTCTCGACGAACGCCAGGTTCTTCTCCTGAGCGTCGAACGACGCGCCGACGATCTCCGCGCCGAGCTGCTGGATGTCGGGGGCTCGATCACGGAGCCCCTTGCCTTCAACCGTTCACCCGGCGGTGCCGGCCTCCACGAACCACCACAGGACAACCCACTTGCCCCGCAGGTCCTTCAGGGACAGCGGCTCCCCGTGCTGGTCGGGCAGGGTGAACTCCGGTGCGTCCGTTCCTTCGGCGAGCATGGCGGGAGTCTACCGAGCCGCCGGCGACGCGACCGAATCGAGCAGACGCCGCGACGCGTCGGCGATCTCGTCCACGGCACGCTCGAAGGCCTCGGCATTCCGCCGCGACGGCTGCCGGTACCCGCTCACCTTGCGGACGTACTGGAGGGCCGCGGCCCGGACCTCCTCGTCGGTCGCTCCCTCCGGCCGCCGGAGGGTGAGGATGCTTCTGCACATGGCCCCGAGCCTAGACCACGCTACGCTCTGGGGCGTGATCGAGGTCACCGAGTGGGCAGCCGACATCCTCAATCGCGCGCAATCGGCCGCTCGCCGGTTCGATCCCGACGTCTTCATCCGGCTGACCCGGACGAGCGGAGGGATCGAGGCCACGCTGGCGGATGGTCCCCAGGCCACCGACCAGCAGGTGAAGGTGGGCGACATGACGCTGTACGTCGAGGAAGGATTGGACGGACTCCTCGACATCGAGGAGCCCCACGACCGCCTGGTGCTCAGACCCGCGGGGTCCACGCCCAACCCGCGGGAGCACTGAGCGCGGTCAGCCGCCGCGCAGCGCGTACACGCCTCGGTCCGACTTGACCACCGGGCCGTCCGGCCGCCGGGCCGCCGACGACAACGCGGCCAGGAGCTTCTTGCGGATGTCCTTCTGGGTGAACGGGTCGAGGTAGCCGCGCTGCAACGCGATGTCCTGGATCACCGTCCAGTGCAGTGGCTTCCCCTGCTCGCGCAGGACGGTCACCGCGGCGTCCAGCTCTTCCATCACAGATCCCGGCCTTCGGGGATCACGGCCTCCGAGAACAGGTCGAGCATCGATTCTTCGTACACCGCGAACGGCAGCGACGCCGCGGACACGATGAGCTCCTGAACGCCGTGGGACGCGAACACGGAGAGCCGCTCCAGCACCTGCTCCGGCGTACCGACCAGCTTGTCCCGCCCCCAGTCATCCATCAGCTCGCCGTCCAGGGCGCCGCCCGGCGTCCATCGCTGCAGCGCCCGGTACCGGGACACGAGATCGCGTTGGTCCTCCCCGACCAGCGTGTACAGCCCCAGCGATCGTCGAACCGTCCCCGGGTCCCGGCCCTCCCGCTGACAGATCTCGTCGAGGGCCCGGGCCCGGTCGGCATACGCCTCGGGCGTCCACACCCACACCGTGTTCCATCCATCCGCCCGGCGGGCCACCAGGCGCAAGAGCCGGGGGCCACCTTTGCCGCCGATCCACATGGGGGGGCGCGGCTCCTGCGCCGGCCGGGGCCGGCAATAGGCCTCGTCGAGCCGGAAGTGGCGACCTTCCCACGTCACCGGCTCCTTCTCACCGAACAGGAGACCGAGAACCTCCATGGTCTCCTCCAGGATCTCGAACCGTTCGCCCAGGGTCCCGAACCGGTAGCCGAACGCCCGGTACTCGTCCTCGTACCATCCCGCGCCCAGTCCCAGGTCCAGCCGCCCGCCCGACAGGAGGTCGATGGTGGCCGCCGCCTTCGCCAGGAGCGCGGGGTGCCGGAACCCGGCACAGAGGACGAGCGTGCCGATGCGCACCTCGTCGGTCATCGTGGCCAGCCCGGCCAGCGCGGTGAGCGGCTCCCCGGAGCCGTAGACGTCGTCGGGCCCGCCGTACCGTCCCAGCGTCAGGAAGAAGTGGTCCGAGATCCACACCGAGTCGAAGC
>DASZKM010000082.1:0-6564 GCA_035947055.1 Actinomycetota bacterium | reverse complement strand
GGACGGCACCATTTTCGAGATGGAACCCGGTGATGTCTTCGAGGTTCCCCCGGGCCACGATGCGGAGGTCCTGGATGATGAGCCGCTCGTGCAGCTGGAATGGTCGGGGGTTCGAACGCTCGTGGGAGGCCGCGGCTCGATCCTCACCACGCTGCTGTTCACCGACCTGGTCGAGTCGACTGCCGCCGCCACCGGAGTCGGTGACGTGGCGTGGCGTGAGGTCCTCTCGAATCACTTCGGATCTATCCGGACGGAGCTCGACCGCTTCGGAGGCCGGGAGGTGAACACCACCGGGGACGGTATTCTGGCGCTCTTCGACGCTCCCGCGCCCGCGCTCCGTGCGGCGCGGGCCATCCGGGATGCCGCCAACGGCCAGGGCCTCCACATCCGGGCCGGGGTCCACGTGGGAGAGGTCCAGATGGTCGGCGACAACGTGCAGGGGCTCGCTGTCCACGAGGCG
The DNA here is from genome assembly GCA_035947055.1 of Actinomycetota bacterium. GTDB lineage: Bacteria > Actinomycetota > UBA4738 > UBA4738 > CALAEC01 > DASZKM01. Next base: position 6,104 of record DASZKM010000082.1, on the reverse strand, counting down.
GCGCGGGTCATGGCCGCGGCCGGCGCCGACGAGATCCTGACGTCAGAGACCACCCGGGCGCTCGCCGCCACGGCCGGGTTGACCTTCGAGGATCGCGGGACGCACCGCCTCAAGGGATTCCCGGACGAGCGGCGATTGTTCGCCTTGGTCGGCGACTGAGGTCGAGCGCCGCTAGAGCTTCAGGAAGCCGGTGGCCATGATGGCCCGGGCCAGATCGAACGCCCCCTGACAGTCGTCGTTCGAATCGGCGTTGGCCGCCACTAGGGATAGGTCGGCATCGTGCTGCTCGGCGAGCCTCACCGCGCGGCGGACCCCGAGATCGAGGACGTCCGCGTCGGTGCGGCCCTCGATCCCTACGGTGGTGGCGAAGCACACCCCCGGCGAGCCCGCGGCCACCGCGGCGTCGTAGGCGGTCCCTCCCGTGGCGGACACGAGCACAAGGACCCGCTTGGCCACATGCTGGAGGAGCCCCGCTCCGGGGCTGGGGACCAGGTCGTAGGGAACGCTGGCCGTGCGAAGGGCCTGAAGCACCGGGAGGGCCAGGTTCCGGCGCTCCTCTTCCTCGTCGGCGCCGGAATCGGTCACCACGACCACCACATCGGTGCTCACCCGTCCCGCGGCGGCGGCGGCACGCCGGCCCACGGCGCCCGGATCGAGCGGGATGGGGACCTCGGCTCCGGCGGGAGACGCCCCGAACACGGCCGCGGCGCCGGCGGCTTCGGCTCCCTCCGCGGTGGTGGACGTGCCTGTTACGTCGACCACCACGACCACCCGGCCGCGTTTCCCCGCCTCCGCCGCGCCGTCGGCATTGAACGCCACCTCGATCGTGGGTGGGGTCACCGCGGATTTCACTTGACGACCTCCTGGCGGTACCGGGCTGACCCCGCTGCCATCCGCCCGGCCAGCACACCGGCCGCTCCGGCGGCCAGGAAGAACTCTCTGTCCTCGCGCAGTCCCCGGCCCATCGTGCTCGGTTCGATGTCTCGTTCGGCCAGCAGATCCAGGGCCGGCTCGCCGGGAACCTCCACCACCTGGTGCCGCTCCTCGAGACCGGCCGCCCGGAGCGCGTTCCATACCGCCTCGCGCTGCTCTCCCTCGAGCGTGGGGACCGCGACGTGGACGGAGGACTGGGTCACACGGGTCAAGACCGTGATCGAATGCGAACTCAGACCATGATGGCGTGGACGCGGCTCGGCGAAGCTGAGCCGCAATGCCGCTACCGGCCTCCCGCCGAGGATGGCCGCGGCGTTGAGCGACATCCCTCCGGCAACAGCGCTTTCCCCCCACCGAGTGGCGGTGCCGACGCTCCCCGGCCCGTCGCCGACGACGGCGACATCCGCGCCCGCCGCGGCGGTCGCCGCCAGCAGGCCCGAGAACACGCTCACCGCCTCCAGGTCGCCACCGAACGCCTGACCGCAGGTGATGACCTCGTCCAACAGCTCGGCCCGCCGAAGGTCGGGGATCTGCCGGGAGAAGGCCATCGGGAGCGAAGCGCCGTCGGTCATCACGTGGACGATCCGCTCGGCGCCGGCCCGGCGGGCTCCAGCGCAGGCCGCTCCCAGCATCGAATGGAGCGGAAGCCAGATCACCGGAAGCCCATCGAGTCCCTCCGCGGCCTCCATGGCCTGACGATGCGGGCTGGCCGGCTCCTCCACGCTCAGGACCTTCAACTGCTGGGGCGTGTACCTGAGCTTCATCACGTGTCCCGGGGCGGACGGGTCCCGGTCGGCCTGGCCGGCCACCCCGATCACGAAGTGGAAGCCGCCGGTCCCCAGGCCCTCGGACACGGCGGTGGTGTTCAGCAAGACCTCGTCGCCGGCGTCGACGGGGCCGGTGAGATCGGGATAGGCGATGGCCGCCTCGCGGCGGCCGTCGACGGTTACCTCGAGCTCCATGACCCCGGGTCGCGTTCCTCGCACCGCGACCACCGTGCCGGTGCGCAGCCTGATCACGCCGACCTATGCTAGCGGGGATGCACCCGCTCGAACGTCTGCTCAACCTCGTCGCGCTGCTCCTGGAAACGAAGCGACCTCTGACGTACGAAGAGATCGGCACCACCCTCGGCGCGTACGACCAGGACGATCCGGCGTCCGCCAAGCGGCAGTTCGAGCGGGACAAGGACACGCTGCGGCAGATCGGGATCCCCATCGAGGTCGTCTCGACGGACGCCTGGGAGGTCGACCAGGCATACCGGATCCCCAAGGAACGGTACGAGCTCCCCGACATCTCCTTCACCCCCGACGAGGTTGCCGCCCTGTTCGTGGCGGCCCACGCCGCGGGGGAGGAGGGCGAGGCCGCCCAGGCCTTCCGGAAGCTGGCCCTCGGCGCCGAGAGCGGCATGCTGGCCGCGCTGTCCGGGCAGGCCGCCCCGACCGGCATCGACGCCTCGGGCCCCCACCTTCCCCGGATCGCCGAGGGCGTGTCGGGTCACCGCCGGCTCCGGTTCCGGTACCGCCCGGCGGAAGGTGAAGAGGGCGACCGCGAGGTGGACGCCTGGGGCCTGGTGTTCCGCCGCGGGGCCTGGTACCTGATCGGCGGGGACCGCGACCGGAAGGAACCCCGGGCGTTCCGGCTGTCGCGCATCACGTCCGAGGTAAAGGACATCGGCGGCGGTGACGCGCCGCCCGAGGGGTTCCGGGCCGGCGATCACCTGTCCGCGGGTCCGTGGGGCGTGGGCGAGCCCGACACCACGGCCCGGGTGGCATTCAGCCCCAAGGTCGCCTGGTGGGCCCTGGCCGGCATCCCCGGCAGCCGCACGCTCGAGACCCGGCCGGATGGATGGACCGAGGCCGACGTCCCCGCCGCGGCCGGCGAGTCGTTCGTGTCGTGGGTGTTGTCGTTCGGTCCGGACGCCGTCGTCCTGGCGCCCGACCCGGTCCGCCGGACGGTCGTCGCGGCGCTGGAGCGGGTCCGTGCCTCCGGCTAGGACCGCGGAGCGGCTCGGTCGCATGCTGGCCGTGGTTCCCTACGTGGTCCGGCATCCCGGCGTCCACGTCTCCGAGCTCTCGCGTCTGTTCGGCGTGCCCGACGACGAGCTGGTAGCAGACCTTCACCTGCTGCTGATGACGGGGCTTCCCCCGTACACCCCGGGAGACCTGGTGGAGGTGGACGTGGACGACGAGGGCCACGTGTGGATCCGGATGGCCGACCATTTCTCCCGTCCCGTCCGCCTGACCCACGCCGAAGCGCTGGCCCTGTACCTGCGGGGGAGCGAGCTGCTCGGCGCACCGGGCCTGCCCGAAGCGGAGGCCCTCCGTTCGGCGCTGGACAAGATCGCTGCGGTGCTCGGTCCCGAGGCACTCGGAGCGCTCACCGTCGCGGTGGAAGATCCCGGACAGGGCGGCCCGCTTGGGGCGGTGCGACGAGCCGTGGAGGCTTCCGAGTCCATCGAGATCGACTATTACTCCGCCACCCGCGACCAGCTCACCACCCGGCGGGTGGATCCGGAGCAGCTCTTCTCGGCGCTCGGCAACTGGTACGCGGTGGCATGGGATCACGATGCGGACGCCGAGCGGCTGTTCCGAGTGGACCGGATGAAGGAGGTCCGTCCCACGGGCCGGTCCTTCCAGCCCCGAGGACTCCTCGGCCGGGGGAGGGAGCTGTACACCACCAGCGAGCAGGACATCCGGGTTCGGCTCCAGCTGGCCCCCCGGGCCCGGTGGGTGGCCGAGTACTACATGGTCGACGACGCTGCCGAGCGGAACGGCACGGTGGAGGTCAGCCTGCCCACCAAGGACCTGGCCTGGGTGGCCAAGCTCGTCCTTCGGCTGGGAGGGGAGGTCCACGTCCTGGAGCCCCCCGAGCTGGCCGACCTGAGCCGGCGCCTGGCCGACGACACCCTGGCCCTGTACCGATAGGGCCTTTATCTCCCGACCCCGGCCCCGTGTCCCCCGGCCCCGGCCCCGTTTCCCTCTCAGCAGGCTGGGAAAAGGGGGTTAAGGGTGAGGCCATACCCGCCGATACCCCCAGCGAGATGACAAGCATCCGGACGAAGTGCCCACAGTGCGGCGAGGTGGAGATGCAGGCTCGGGGCGTCCTCCTGACGGTCGAGCCGGCCTCCGGCGAAGGCAGCTACAGCTTCGTCTGCCCCATGTGTGACCAGGTGGTCGAGAAGCCCGCCGACAAACGGATCGCCAGCCTCCTGATGTCCATCGGGGTCGAGGTGGAGGAGCGGGAGACCGAGGCGGTCGACCCGGAGATCAAGCCGGAAGGGCCACCGTTCACCCTCGACGACGTGATCGACTTCCACTTCCAGCTGGATCAGGACGACTGGTTCGAGGCCCTTACGGCCACCGCCGAGTAGTCCCCGCACCTCAGCGACACTCTTCCCCCCTGTTATCCTCGCGGCCGATGGCCGTGTTCCTGGTTGCCGTTGCCGTGGGAACCACTGCCGTGCTCGTCGTGCTCCTCGTCGCCCTCCTCGGCCACGTGAAGCGCCTGGCCACCTCGGTAAGCGAGATGCAAGAGGCGATGTCCCCGTTGCTGGAAGAGATCCGTGATGGCTCGGAGCGGGCCCGCACCAAGCTGGAGAACCTGGAGGAGCGGCGGGCGCAGCTTCGGAGACCGCTGGGGTAGGCAGGAGCTCCCTCGTGCCGTCCATCGGCTTCGGCGAGATCCTGGTCATCCTCCTGCTCGGCCTGATCATCTTCGGACCGAAGCGACTGCCGGAGATGGGACGGACGGTCGGACGCTCGCTCCGCGAGTTCCGCCGGGCCGCCGCCGACCTTCGCGCCGAGATCGAGTCAGACGCCGACGACGACATCCCCAGGGTCCCGGCTCCCACGGACCAGCCCGTGCCGGGCCAGGACTCAGCCGAGACAGCGCCGCCCGACCAGGGGCCACCCCAGCCGGACCAAGAGCCGCCGCGGCCTCCGCGGCCGGGACAGGTCCCGCCGACCTGAGGCACCCTTCCGCGCCGTGCCCATGATGCGCCGGCGTCGCGGCCGGAGAGATGCGCCGATGACGGTGGTCGAGCACCTGGAGGAGCTCCGCCGCCGGCTGCTGATCTCGCTGGTCGCGGTGGGGGTCACGTCGATCGTCGGATTCGTGTTCAACCAGCGGATCCTGGCGTTCCTGGTCGACCCGTACTGCCAGGCGGTCGCCTCGCTCCCGCCCAGCGCACAGCCCCCCGGGAATCTGCGGTGTTCCCTGGCGACGTTCGAACCCACCGGCCCGTTCCTGACCTTCCTGAAGATCGGGTTCTTCACCGGATTCCTCATCGCGCTGCCCATCGTGCTGTACCAGGTGTGGCGGTTCATCACCCCAGGGCTGACCAAGCGCGAGCGCCGCCTGTCGATCCCGTTCGTCCTGTCCTCGATGGTGCTGTTCGCGGGGGGAACGGTGTTCGCCTTCGCCATCCTCCCCAGGGGGTTGACCTTCCTCCTGTCGTTCGCCGGGGATAACCTGATCCCGTTCCCGTCCGCCGACCGATACATCAGCTTCCTGATCTTCCTCATCCTGGCGTTCGGCCTGTCGTTCGAGTTCCCGCTGTTGCTGGTGTTCCTGGCTATGGCCGACGTGATCACCGGCCAGCAGATGCGGAACTGGCGCCGGTACGTGTACTTCGGAGCGGTGGTGTTCGCCGCCGTCGCGACGCCTACCCAGGACCCGTACACTATGTTGCTGATGTGGATCCCCCTCGTCCTTCTGTACGAGGGCGCCATCCTGATCGTCCGACTGCTCAAGAGGTGACCGATGGCCATCAAGGGCAAGCGCAGGGGAAAGGCCCGCAGCGGTCGGACCGTCGCCGCCCCGCCCCGGCCGTTCATGGTCCCGACCAAGGTTCCGCCGCTACGCCGCACCGGGGCCAAGGTGGTGCTGGTTCTCATCGCCGAAGCGATCGTGTTCTCCCTGCTGATCGCCATGGACGCGGCCAGCGACGCCGGACGCCGCCAGGAGCGGATCGAGGAGTTCACCACGCTGCTCAACGCCCAGCTGTTCCAGAACGGCGCGGCCCAGCAGACGCCCGGGGGCGCGCTGGTCCTCCCCGAGATGGGGCAGGCCATCTCTCAGCTCCAGGCGGGGGAAGCCGACGAGGAGGCCCTGGCCGAACAGGCCGAGAACTGGGCCCGCCTGGCCACCGAGGCCTCGGAAGGTGTCGGGGG
>DASZKM010000081.1:0-4678 GCA_035947055.1 Actinomycetota bacterium | reverse complement strand
TCTTGGGCCGCCGTGGCGCCCAGGGCGACCCAAGACCTGTTCGGCCGGTCGTTCCGCGTCACCAAGCAAAGGGGGGAGCCCCTCGACTTCCCGTTCGCCCCGCTGGTCATGGCCACGATCCATCCGTCGGCGATCCTTCGCGCCGACGACGACCAGCGGGAGGCGGAATATCGTCGGTTCGTCGAGGACCTCGAGGCCCTGGCCCGCGGCGTCAGCGAGGTGCGGGAGGCGTCCTGACCCCGGCCAAGCACGAGACCATCGAGGTCGACGGGCGCGAGGTGCGAGTCTCGAATCCGGACAAGGTGCTGTTCCCGCAGCGCGGCTTCACGAAGAGGGACGTGGTCCGGTACTTCCTCGCCGTCGGGGCGGCCGCAGTGAACGGAGCTCGCGACCGCCCCACCGTGATGCGTCGGTTCCCCGACGGCATCGACGGCGAGTCCTTCTATCAGAAGCGCGTGCCGGAGAGCCGCCCCGACTGGCTGCAGACGGTGACGATCACGTTCCCCAGTGGCCGCAGCGCGGACGAGCTGGTCATGGCGGACGTCGCCCACCTGATCTGGATGGCGAACCTGGCCTCGCTGGAGCTGCACCCGTGGCCGGTGCGGAACACCGATGTTGACCACCCCGACGAGCTGCGGGTCGACCTGGATCCCACGCCCAAGATTCCCTTCGCCAGCGTCCGGAAGGTCGCATTCGTGGTCCGCGAGGTACTGGAAGAGCTCGGCCTCCGCGGGTTCCCGAAGACCAGCGGGAAGCGGGGGATCCACATCCTCTGCCGGATCGAGCCGAAGTGGGAGTTCGCGGAGGTTCGCCGGGCGGCGCTGGCCATGGCCCGCGAGGTGGAGCGCCGCACGAACCTGGCCACCACGGAATGGTGGAAGGAGAACCGTCGCGGGGTGTTCGTGGACTACAACCAGAACGCCAGGGACCGCACCGTGGCCAGCGCGTACTCGATCAGACCCGTGCCCGACGCCACGGTCTCCATGCCCATCACGTGGGATGAGGTCGCGGACGTGCGACCGAAGTCCTTCCGATTGGACACCGTCCCCGCGCTGCTCGCCGATCGCGGCGACGCGCTGGAAGGGATCGACCACCAGGCCGGGTCGCTGGACTCGCTGCTGGAGCTGGCCGACCGCGACGAGCGAGAGGGTCTGAGCGACGCGCCCTGGCCGGTGCACCATCCGAAGATGCCGGGGGAGCCGACCCGAGTTGCTCCGTCCCGCGCCAAACGGAAGTAGCTAGCCCCGGCCCGGGCGGGCCTGGTCGAACGTGCAGTCCTTCGGCTTGACGTCCTTCCGCCACCGCTGGAACTGGGCCAGGTGGCGGAACCGCATCCCGCCCTGGAAGTGGTCGTACGCCACCTCACAGACCAGCTTGGGCTTGAGGGGGATCCAGTCTTTCTCCTGTTGGCGCCACCGGCTGGGCCCGCCGAGGATCACTCCCCCGGGGAAGCCTTCCCCCCCTTCAAGCGGCTTGAGGATGTCGATCATCTCCCGGCGAGCCTGTGTGGAGAACGCGCCGGCAGCGCCGACGTGATGGAGCACGCCGTTGTCGTCGTACAGCCCCAGGAGAAGCGAGCCCACGCCCTCGCCGGACTTGTGTATCCGGTATCCGCCCACCACGCAGTCGATGGTCCGCTGATGCTTGACCTTGACCATGACGCGCTTGCCCGGTTGATAGGTCAGGTCGTCGCGCTTGGCGATGACACCGTCGAGTCCCGACGGCTCGAGCTCCTCGAACCACCCGGCGGCCTCGTCGGCGCTTCGCGTCTGAGGGGTGAGGACCACCTTCGTCTTCGGGGACAAGATGGACTTCATCGTGGCGGACGTGGACCGCGGCTTGACCATCGCCGCCAGCCGGTCCCACCGCTCGGACAGCGGCCGGCCGCGCAGGTCCGTGCCGTCTTCGGCCAGCACATCGAAGGCAACGAACGAGGAGGGCGTCTCCTTGGCCAGTCTCCTGACCCTCGATTCCGCCGGATGGATCCGTTGCTGCAGGACCTCGAAGTCCAGGACGCCGTCCCACGCCACGACGATCTCGCCGTCGAGCACCACCCGATCCGGAAGCTCGTCGGCCAGCGCATCGACGAGCTCCGGGAAGTAGCGCTGCATCTCCTTTTGGCCCCGGCTCCCGAGCCGGATCTCGTCGCCGGTCCGGAACACGAGGGCCCGGAACCCGTCCCACTTCGGCTCGTACCGCCAGCCCTCCCCGCGCGGGATCTCCGGCTCGAGCTTGGCAAGCATCGGCTCGAGCGGCAGGGAGATGGGCAAACGGCCGGCGGGGGTCACCCGCCGGCGAGAGCGTCGATCAGCAGGCCGCGGAGCCGGGACGACATCGCTTCCCAGGTGAACTCCCGGTGGACCCGGTCGCTTCCGGCGGTCCCCAGCTTGGCCGCCCGGGCCGGATCTCCGAGGAGGTCCAGGATCCCCTCGGCCACCTCGTCGACCTCGTTGCCGTCCACCACCAGCCCGGTCTCGCCATGCAGGACGGCCTCCGGGGCCCCGCCGGAGTCCCCGGCCACGCAGGGCCGTCCGACCGCTGACGCCTGCACGAACACGATGCCGAACGCCTCGGCTTCGAGGCCCAGCTTCCGGGTCCGGCAAGGCATGGCGAACACGTCTCCGGCCCGGAAGTACTGGGGAAGCACCTCCTCGCGCACCTCGCCGGCGAAGATCACGCGGTCGGTGACCCGCTTCCGGTAGGCCAGGTTCTGCAGGCGCTCCAGGTCGGGCCCGGTGCCCACCACCAGGAACCGGACATCGGGGATCTCGCGGAGGATCCACGGCAGGGCCCGGATCACCTTGTCCTGGCCCTTCCGCAGGGTCAGCCGCGACACGCAGCAGATCACGGGGGCATCGCCGAGGCCATGCCGATCCCGAACCTCGGCGTCGGACACCTCCGGGTGGAACCGCTCCACGTCGATGCCCGGCGGCATGAGCTCGATCCACGGATCGGGGCCCACCACCTGACGGAGCAGGTCGATGGCCCACCGCGACACGCCCATCGACAGCGCCGCCCCGCGAACCACGCGTCCCAGCACACGCCGGGTGACGGGAACCTGCCCCGCCCACACCTCGACGCCGTGGGTGAACGTGGCGTACGGGATGCCCAGCCGGCGGTGGATCTGTAGCCCGATCAGCCCCAGGGGGACCGCTGCGCCGAACAGCAGGATGTCGGGACGCTCACGCCGCACGACGTCCTCGACGTGATCGCGAACGGCGGCCGTGGGATACATGGTCATTCCCCGCAGCGGCCAGCGGATCACGGGGTGCGGGTAGGACGGATCGAACGATCCGGCACCGGGCCAGTCGGACGCGAACACGACGACCTCGCCCTGTGGGAACCGGCGCATCAGCTCGGCGACGTAGCCGTTGATCCCTCCCACGCGGGGCGGGAAGTCGTTGGTGACGACCAGGACCTTCATCGGAGGAGCGAGCGTCCCAGCCAGAAGAACCACCAGGGATGAGCGATGAGCCCGGTGATGCCGGCGATCCCGAGCAGCGCCGGGTTGGTGGGGTCGATGATCAGCAACCGACCCAGGTACACCAGGATCATCAGCAGGCCCAGCACCACTCCCAGCGTTCCCAGGTTGGCCGGGAGAGTTCGCTCCCGGCGGATCAGCCAGGACAGGACCATGACCCCCAGACCCGTGAGACCGAAGGTCATGATCCCGCGTGGATCGAGCGGGTTGGGCAGGAGCGCGTTCCGCGCGACCGGTTGGACCGCGATGGCCACCTCGAATCCTGCGTGCGCCGCCGACCCGATCGTTCCCACCGCCCCCAGCAGGATCCCCCACAGGGCGAACCCGGGATCGACGTCCCGGACCCGGCGGTAGACGGCCACCACGACGGCCGTTCCCAGGAGCCCTCCCAGGAACAGGAGGACCCAGCTCACGGTCAGCGCGGTCTCCGACGGCGCCTTCACGGCCACCACGAAGGCCGCCGAGTACGCGATGCCACCGACGGCCACTCCTATCGCCGCGGTGCCCGCGAACCTGTCGAACGCCTGACGGGCCATGAAACCATCTTGGCGGGAGCGCGACGCGAGCGGCAACTCCGGCTTCGGACTCAACGGAGTGGGACATCTGACCGATAAGTTGGATATGGCTACGGACCCTGTTCCGCCTGGCTGGCGTCCGCACTTCCGGCCCCAGCCCGTCAGCCGAGTGCATGCCGGGCGTCTGCTGGCCAGGCTCCCCAAGGAGCCCCTCGCCGCCTTCCGGCTCCTGTTCCTGATCTTCAGCTTGCTGAGCGCCGCCGCGCTGCTGCCACGGCTGCTGCTCGAACCAACCGTAAGCGGCTGGCGGCATGCCGCCGCCCTGGTGGGACTGGGCTACCTCTGCTGGTGGTGGGTGCAGGGGTACCGACGGGACCGGTTCCACCTGCCGGGCGACATCGTGGAGTTCCTGGCCCTGGCCACCGTGACGCTCGCCGTGTCCGATCCCCAGGCGGTGCTGGGGGCGTTCTACATCGCGCTGAACTTCCGCTCGTCCTACGGATCCGCGGCCAGGGCGGTGGGCGGCGCGGCGGTGTACGCCGTCGTGTTCGTGATCGGTGGCGTGCCGTCCGCCGTGCCCATCGACACGCAGATCGCGTCCTCGGTCGGATTCCTGCTCATCGGGTTGATCGTGCATCTCCTGGCGGCCACGTTGCTTCGCCAGGCCAAGGCCCAGGCCAGG
>DASZKM010000080.1:0-6411 GCA_035947055.1 Actinomycetota bacterium | reverse complement strand
AGGACGGCCGGGCTCCCGAGTACCTGTACTGGGTCGGCTGCGCGGCGTCGTTCGACGATCGGGCGAAGAAGATCGCCCAGGCCACGGCCCGGGTCCTACAGAAGGCCGGCATCCCGTTCGGGATCCTGGGGCCGCGAGAGCTGTGCAACGGGGACCCGGCCCGCCGCATGGGCCACGAGTACCTGTACCAGCAACTGGCCGAGGAGAACGTGAAGACGCTCGGGTCGGTGAACGCGAAGAAGATCGTGGTGAACTGTCCCCACTGCTTCAACACGCTGCGCAACGAGTACCCGGACTACGGCGGCGACTACGAGGTCATCCACCACACCCAGCTGTTCGCCCAGCTCATGGAGGAGGGACGGCTGACCGCCACCCGCGAGGTGCAGTCGCTCATCACGTACCACGACCCCTGCTACCTGGGGCGGCACAACCAGGTGTACGACGAGCCACGCCAGGTGCTCGATCACGTGCCGGGTGTCCGGCAGATCGAGATGCCCCGCCACCGGGAGCGGGGGTTCTGCTGCGGCGCGGGGGGCGCCCGGATGTGGATGGAGGAGCACATCGGCAAGCGCATCAACTCAGAACGCACGGACGAGGCCGCGGCCACCGGGGCGGACGTCCTGGGGGTGGCCTGCCCCTTCTGCATGGTGATGCTGGACGACGGGGCCAAGGCCAAGGGCGGCGACCTGGAGGTGCGTGACGTGTCTCAGGTAGTGGCCGAGTCCGTGGGTGCTGACGGTGACGCCGCCCGCGCCGCTCAGCGAGCCGAAGCCGGTCCGGCGGCGCCGTAGTCCTTACTCGGGCTGTCCGCCCTCGTCGAAGTTCTCGTAGAACCGGCTGGGGGTGGGTCCTCGCTGGCCCTGGTACTTGCTGCCGGCCCGCCCCGACCCGTACGGAGTGTCGGCCTCGGTGGTCAGCCTGAGGAACGCAATCTGCCCGATCTTCATCCCCGGATAGATCGTGATCGGGAGGTTGGCCACGTTGGAGAGCTCAAGCGTGAGGTGGCCGTCCCACCCGGGATCCACGAAGCCGGCCGTGGAATGCGTCAACAGTCCCAGGCGCCCGAGTGAGGACTTGCCCTCCAGCCGGGCCGCGATGTCGTTCGGCAGCCGCACCCGCTCGAGCGTCGAGCCCAGGACGAACTCCCCGGGGTGCAGGATGAAGGCCTCACCTTCCTTCACCTCCGTGAGCTCGGTGAGGTCCTCCATCTTCCGCTTCACGTCGATGTACGGGTACCGGGCGTTGTGGAAGACCCGAAACATCCTGTCCACGTGCACGTCGACGGAGGAGGCCTGGACCGCCGTGTCGTCGAACGGGTCGATCTCGATCCGGCCGGCCTTGATCTCCTCGCGGATGGTCCGGTCGGACAGGATCATTTGACGGTGACGGATGCTCGGCCGGGCCACCGGCCGCTATACTCGGCGGCCGAGACTCGTAGCAGCATCAGCGACAAGCGGATGTAGTTCAATGGCAGAACGCGAGCTTCCCAAGCTCGAGATGGGGGTTCGATTCCCCTCATCCGCTCAAGGCTAGGACACGCGGCGACTCGCCGCACCTCGGCGTTTCGGCTTGAGATACAGCGGGGCCGTGGGGCACACGTCCTGCAGCGGGCAGATCTCGCACCGGGGCCGGCCGGCCTTGCAGATCTCCCGGCCCAGTCGGATCAGCCCGACGTGCATGGCCACGCGGAGACGGGGCGGAACGGCGTCGGCCATCAGCACGTGCGCCTTCGTGGCCGGGGTTCCCGGGGCCATGAATCCCAGGCGAGTGGCCACGCGGTGGACGTGCGTGTCCACGGGCAGCGCGGGACGGTCCAGCGAGAACGCCAGGACGCACGCCGCGGTCTTCGGTCCCACCCCGGGAAGGGAGGTCAGGTATTCGGTGATCTCCTCGTCGGATGCCGTGCGCATCCATCCGAGGTCGAACCCTCCCTCCCGGGCCCGGATCTCCCGGAGCACGTCCAGGATCCGAGGCGCCTTCACGTTCGACAGACCGCCGACCTTGATGGCCGCCGCCACCTGAGCCGGACGAGCCGCGGCCAGCGCGTCCCAGGTCGGAAAACGCTCCCGCAACGAGGCCCATGCCCGGTCCCGGTTCACGTCGCTGGTGTTCTGGGACAGGATCGTGAGCATCAGCTCGTCCACCGGCTCCCACCTCCGGGGTGGGTCGAGCGGACCGAAGGCCCGTCGGAGCCGCCGGTGGATCTGCCGAACGATCGAGGGGTCTGGTGGGACCGACCGCTTCCGCGGCCGGGCCCGGGCGACGCTCACGGCGCCGCAGCGTAGTCCCGGAACTGGGTGAGGTGCGACAGGAAGGTCATCTTCACCTTGGCCGTGGGGCCGTTTCGGTGCTTGGCCACGATGGCCTCGGCCAGCCCCTTCTTGGCCGGATCGTCGTCGTACATGTCCTCCCGGTGGATGAAGATCACGACGTCCGCGTCCATCTCGAGGGCGCCGGATTCCCTGAGGTCGGCGAGCTGGGGCCGCTTGTCGACCCGGCGCTCCGGATCTCGGTTCAGCTGTGACACGCCGATCACCGGGATGTCGAGCTCCTTGGCCAGCATCTTCAGCGACCGGGAGATCTCGGCCACTTCCTGCTGGCGGCTCTCCACCCGCTGATGGCTGGACATCAGCTGGAGGTAGTCGATGATCAGCAGGCCCAGGTTGTGCTGGCTCTTCAACCGACGGGCCTTGGCCCGGATGTCGACGATCGTGGTGTTCCCACTGTCCACGACGAACAGCGGGGCACGGTCCAGCACCTCGGCGGCCTCCACGATGCGGGCCCAGTCCTCGGGAGCGATACGGTTGGCTCGGACCTTGTCCTGGGCGACGCGGGCCTCCGCGCACAGCAATCGCATGCCGATCTCGATCTGGGACATCTCCAGCGAGAACAGGGCCACGGTGGTGCCGGTCCCCACCGCCACGTTGCGGGCGATGTTGGTGATCAACGAGGACTTCCCGACCCCCGGCCGGGCGGCGACGAGGATCAGGTTCTGCTTCTGGAATCCCTGGAGGAGCTCGTCGAGATCGCGGAACCCCGTGGGCAGGCCCACCAGCCCGGTTCGCTCGTGCAGACGCTCCAGGCTCTCCAGGCTCTCGTGGACGAGGTCGCGGAGCGTGACCATGCGGTCGCGCTCGTGCCGACGGGACACCGCGTAGATGAGTTCCTCGGCCCGGTCGGCGAAGATGTCGGGGTCCTCGGGGATGCCGTAGGCGCCGGCCAGGATCTCCCCCGCGGCATGGATCAGACGGCGGAGCAGGGCGTGCTCGGCCACGATCCTGGCGTAATGGCCGGCGCTGGCCGGGGTGGACACCGACTCCACAAGGTGCTGGATGTACAGGGCCCCCCCGGCCGCCTCGAGCTGGTTCTGGCGGCGGAGCTCCTCCACCGAGGTGACCGCATCGACGGGCTCCCCGCGGGCGTACAGCTGGTTGAGGGACTCGAAGATCCGCTGGTGCCCGGACCGGTGGAAGTCGTCGGCTGACACCCCGAGGTCGGAGACCTGGGCGATGGCCTCGCCCGAGAGCATCATGGAGCCCAGGACGGCCTGCTCGGCCTCTTCGTTGTGCGGCGGGATGCGGTCGGTTTGAGCCCGCCGGATCTCCTGGACCGGTGTTGCCACGTTCAGCCCCCTCCCCAGACGCCGGGCGACGCTACGGCCCGAGCTCGTGGGATATCAAGACCAAGAGACTGTGGGTTGCGGTGGACAAAGGCTGACAGCGCCGCTGACCTGCGCGTTCTGCAGCGGCAACTTGTCGGAGATTCTCGGTCTCCGGGCACGGACCGAGATTAGAGGGAGGGTGTGACAGGAACGGGCCTAGCGCGACTTCTGCCGCGGGCGCTCAGCGCCCGACAACATCCAGGGTCAGCGTGGCGTCGACCTCGGGATGGAGGTGCACGGTCACGGTGTGCGTGCCCAGGCTTCGGATGGGCTCCGGGAGTCGGATCTTGCGGTGGTCGACGCTCTCCCCGAGCTGCTGGGTGACCTGTTCGGCGACGTGGTGCGCGGTGATGGAGCCGAACAGCCGTCCGTCCTCCCCCGCCTGAGCCACCAGGCGGACCGGCGTCTTGGCCAGGCGGGAGGCAAGGGTCTCGGCCTCGCCGCGGGCCCGCCGCTGGTGCTCCTCGTGCCCGGCCTTCATCCGCTCGGCGTGCTGGACGGCCCCCTTCGACGCGGGAGCGGCCATCCCCCGCGGGATCAGGTAGTTGCGGGCGTAGCCGTCGGCGACCTGGACCACGTCGCCGGGCGCGCCCAGGTTGGCGACCTCCTTCTGGAGGATGATCCTCATCGGGTGGAGTAGGGCAGGAGCGCCATCTCCCGAGCGTTCTTCACGGCCGAGGCGACCTCCCGCTGGTGCCGGGTGCAGGTACCCGTCACCCGGCGGGCCCGGATCTTCCCCCGGTCCGACACGAACCGGCGAAGCGTGGCGGTGTCCTTGTAATCCACGACCGCCACCCGGTCCCGGCAGAACACGCAGAACTTCTTCTTCTGCTTCTTCTGCCAGGCCTCGTCTTCCCGTTCGCGCTTGCGCTTGCGGGGCGGGCCCTTACCGTCCTGCCGTCCGCCGCCCTTGCCTTTCCTCATCCGGTCTCCATCGGTGTCTCCTGGGACTGTCCTCCCGCTCCGACGCTCACGTTCTCGCTCCAGTCACCGCCACCCTGACGGCCCCCGGTCTGTCCGCTCTGGCGCTCGACCTTGGCGGTGGCCCATCGCAGGCTGGGACCGATCTCGTCGGCCTCGATCTCAACCACGGTCCGGGACTCGCCTTCCTTGGTCTCGTACGTCCGGGACTTCAGCCGGCCGGCCACCATCACCCGGGTGCCCCGGGTCAGTGACTCCGCCACGTTCTCGCCCAGCGACCGCCACGCGTTCACCCGGAAGAACGAGGTCTCCGCATCCTTCCATCCACCCGAGCCGTCGGGGATCCGCCGGTTGACCGCCAGCCGGAAGTTGGCCACCGCCGAGCCGTTGGGGATGTACCGAAGCTCCGGGTCATCCGTCAGGTTGCCCACGATGACCACCTGGTTCTCACTCGCCATCACCATCACCACCTTGCCACTCGTCCTCCGGCTGACCGGAAGAGGGGAAGACCATTACGCCGCCTGCATCCGGAGCACCTTGAACCGGAGCACCTCGTCGGCCAGGGAAAGGGCCCGGTCGAGGTCGGGCAGGACCGAAGGATCGGAGCGGAACGTCACGAGCAGATAGTGGCCCTCGCCCTTCCGGTTGATCTCGTGGGCCAGCTTGCGCTTCCCCCACCGGTCCACCTTCTGGACCTCGCCGCCCTTGCCGGAGACGATGCCGGTGATGCGATCCGCGACCTGGCCGAGCATCTCTTCCTCGGCCTCCGGATCGACGATGACCATCAGCTCGTACGCGTTCAGCTGCCACCTCCTGTGGTCTGTCGGCCCCCGAAGGAGCAGGAGTGGAACGCGCCCATGGTAGCACCGCGCCCCGGGCCCCGACCCTCCGGGCCGACCCCCGAACGGTACTCGGAGGGTATGACACGGTTCGACCCCCTCTGCGGGGTGGCCCCCCCTCGCACAAATAGTCACTTCGGGCTATGGGCAGCCCGCTGCACGCCGGTTTACGTTCCGGCGGAGCGCCCGGGAGGAGACGAGTCATGGCTGCGGTGATCGCCAAGCGCGGGAACCACCGGATGGTCCCCCTGGTCGCGGCGGCGATCCTGGCGTCCACGCTCGTCGTGGTCATCCCCCGCGCGGCCACCGAAACCCACCCGGCCCTTCCCCTCCTCCAGGTGGACTGGTTCGGCGCCCAGCGGGTAGCGGACCATCCTGAGCCATACGGCCCCTCGTCGGCCGCCGACTCCATCAAGCGGTCCGGTCACGTCGCAGGAAACGGTGCGGTCAGCCCTACGGATGAGAAAGCAGAGAGGGAAGCTCCCAGGCGCATCCTGCCTGCCCAGGGACAGCGGGCGGCGACGTCGAGCACGCCGGCGGACCAAGCGTCGGCGAAGTTGCCACGTGGCGGCGCGAAGGCCCCCCGTGGTGGCGGCGCGAAGGCGGACACCCCTCGCGGTGGCGGAAGCAAGCCGCAGGCCCCTCAAGGCGCCGCTCCGGTGCTGAAGCTGCAGACGGAAGGCGAGGTGGATGAGGACGGCGACGGGGTTCCCGAGGTCCGCGACAATTGCAGGTCGCTCACCAACCCTGAGCAGTGGGACTCGGACGCCGATGGTTTCGGCGATCCCTGCGACAAGCTCGAAAGGGATGGGGGGCGCGGCCCATGCTGCGAGGAGTGCCCCGATGGATGTCCCGAGAAGGAGTTCTTCGTACCGTCACCGCCCGAGTGACGCCGGCCCTGGGAGCACCGCTCCCGGGCGCGACTTTCCCGACCACGAGCGCGGCTACCCGGGGCGCCTGTCATGACCCCCAAAGAAGACGGACGCGGGG
>DASZKM010000079.1:0-2615 GCA_035947055.1 Actinomycetota bacterium | reverse complement strand
ACGCTCCGCGGCTGGGCGGACCGGCTGGGCGAGACCATGGCCTCGGTCGATGACGACTTCGAGTTCATCAACCTGGCCCGGCGCGGCCTGAAGACCGAGGAGGTCCGCCGCCAGCAGCTCGGAGCGGCCCTGGAGCTGAAGCCCGACCTGGCCAGCGCGCTGGTCGGGATGAACGACCTGCTGGAGCCGAACTTCGACGCGGCGCGCTACGAGCGGGACCTCGATTCGATCGTGGGTCCGCTGCGAGAGGGCGGCGCGGTGGTTCTCACCGCCACCTATCCGGACATCACGATGTTCTCGCCCCTTCCCGGGCGGTTCCTGAAGAGCGTGCGGGGTCGCCTGCAAGCCGCCAGCGAGGCCGTGCGAAGGATCTCCGCGCGGCACGGAACGTTGATGCTGGATGCCGACGAGCTGCCGGAGGCCAAGGAGCGGGTCATCGTCAGCGTGGACCGGCTGCATCCCAGCCCCAAAGGACACGTGCTGGTGGCGCAGCTGTTCGCCCGCAAGCTCGAGGAGCACAGCGGCGTGCCGGTCCCCCAGCCGGAAGACGGCGACGTGGCCGGGAAGCTGGCTCAATTCCGGTGGCTCGTGCGGCAGTTCAGCCCGTCCGAGGTCGGACGGTTCATCTACCGGTTCTATCTGTCCCCGCGACGGGGTCCCACCAGCTCCTAGTCGCCTACCCCTTGTGGGTCGCCTCCAGGTTCCACCAGCGCTTGCCGGTCCAGTCGTCGCATGACTTCTTGGCGCATGCGCCCTTGCCGTGTCCGGCGAACACTGACCCGGCGTTCCACTCGTACGGACCGGGAGCCGCGTCCAGGAACTGCCGGGGGATGCGGATGACCAGCTTCTTCGGAGTGGGATGAAGCGCGGGCACCTCACCGAGGAGCTGGGAGGGTTCGACGTCCTCGCGCCAGATCTCGGCCGTGAGTCCCTTGCCCCGCGCGCTGACGGAAACCGCGTAATCCCACGAGGTGCCGAAGTCCTGCTCGGTGGCGTCGGGATCGTCGGAGACCAGGTTCACATGCATCGCGAACCAGTTCCGACGTAGGTCGCCGACATCCCACGGCTTGTACGTGACGATCTGATGCTCCACGTCCTTGCCGCGATGTCCATGGCTCACCCACCGGATGTCGAGCGGCGAGGGCGTGTCGTTGCGGTCGCGGAACTTGGCGAAGTCGGCCCCGGCGGGAACCGGTAGCGACAGAGGCAACATCACCAGCAGCGCGAAGAAGCCTTTCTTCACGAAGCGAGAGATCAGAACGACGGGAGGCAGACGGTCCTGAGCATGGCCGGGACCAGGCCGTTGGCCAGGCATTCCCGGTACGGACCGGGCGTCCGCCCCTCCACCAGGCTCCACAGCCTCTCGAAGGCGGTCTCCATGACGATGTGGGTGGTGCTCTTCTCCGACGCGTGGCCGGCGACCGGCGAGCGGTACTGGGGGTCGATCGCGCTGCCGGCGTAGCCGGTGAGCGTGGTCTCGCGCTCGGAGTCCTCGTCCTTGAGGCCGACCGTGATCATGTCGGTGTCGACGCCGGCGCCGCGGAGCGCGCTGGCCATCTCCCGCCCCTGGTTGTAGGGCACGAGTCCGTCGTCCAGCCCGTGGATGACGACGGCGCCGCGGATGGCGTCGGCGACGTCGTCCACGCGCGACACCACGGTGCGCTCCTGGAACGCTTGGGGCCGCTGCTCGATGGGGCCGCCGGTCTCGGCCTCGATGTCCTGCTGGGCCTGACGGGCGAACGCATTGGCCGGTGCGATGAGCCGGGCCTCGCTGTACGTCTCGGTCAGGTTGGCCACGCCCTCCACGTCGATCCAGTAGTCGAACAAGGGCGTCTTCCCGTCCGCGCGGGTGATGCCTTCCTCGCCGGCGATGGCCACCGCCAGGCCGGACATGTTCCCGCCCATGCTCACGCCGAAGATGGTCACGGTCGGGGGCCGGCACACTGCCTCGAACAGGCGGGCTGCGGCGATCGAGTCTTCCGCGCCGGCCATGGCCGGCCAGCCACGTGAGTTCCGGAGACCGTCGCCGTCGCTGTCGGGGAGGATGGTCAGGCCCCGGTAGTTCATGGCCACCGCGATCAGGCCGTGCCGCGAGGCCTCGATGGCGTGGTGCTCCCACGAATCCGTGGTGTGTCCGTAGCCGTGGGCGAAGACCACGAGCCCTCGGGGCTTCCTGGCCGGGAGGGAGTAGATCCCCTGGGCCGGCTCGCCATTCACGCGAATGACCAGCTGGTGCACCTGGTGAGCGCTGTCCCGGCACCCGGTCGAGAGGCGACCGTCACCGCTGACAGCGCCGGTGGGCGCCATGTTCAGCACGAACGCCAGCGCGGCGGCCGCGGAGATAACGGTCAGACGGCGGATCACACCCATGGATACCTAGGTATTCGGGGCGGAGGCGCCGTCTCCTGCCGTTGGAGACCGCGTGTTGATGCATTTGCACAGAGGAGAGGCGGTCCGGCGAACGGAAGTTCCACTGTCATGGCGCTCAAGGCCCCTCGCCGTCTTGGCCCTGTCGTCCTGATCGTCGGGATGGGGTGGGCCGGGCTGGGAGGCCCTCCCGCAGCGGCCGTCACCGCGAGCGACTTCGATCCGGCGGCCACCCGAGCCGAGCTGCA
>DASZKM010000078.1:0-2208 GCA_035947055.1 Actinomycetota bacterium | reverse complement strand
GGTCTCGGTCGGGACGGCGATCGTGGCCGAAACCGCGCTGTCGTTCCTCGGCGTCGGCGTAAAACCCGACATCCCCGACTGGGGAACATGATCGCCGCCGGGCGGCAGTACCTCGCGTACCTCGACTACCTGTGGATCTTTCCCAGCCTGGCGGTGGTGTTCACCGTCCTCGGGTTCGTGTTCGTCGGAGACGGTCTGCGCGACGCCCTCGACCCGAGGCTCCGTTGACCCCAGGAATGAGCCCGCCCGGCGGGCCGCTGGTCTCGGTGGAGGATCTCCGGGTCGAGTTCCATACCGATGCCGGCGTGGTCAAGGCCGTCGACGGTGTGTCGTGGTCGATCTCGCCGGGCGAGACGTTGGGGATCGTCGGCGAGTCGGGCTCGGGAAAATCGGTCTCGGCCCTGACGCTGCTGGGCCTCGTGCCGCAGCCGCCGGCCAGGATCTCCGGGAAGATCCTCTTCCGGGGCCGGGATCTGCTCACCGCCTCGGAGGACGAGCTGCGTTCGCTACGGGGCCGGGACATCTCGATGATCTTCCAGGATCCGCTCACCGCGCTGAACCCGGTCTTCAAGGTCGGCCACCAGGTGGCCGAGGTGATCCAGGTCCACGAGAAGATCGGGAAGATCCCGGCCCGCAGGCGGGCCGTGGAACTCCTGGCCGAGGTGGGGATCCCCAACCCCCGCCAGCGGGCGGAGGAGTATCCGCACCAGTATTCGGGCGGGATGCGGCAACGGGCGATGATCGCCATGGCGTTGGCCCTCAACCCGGCGCTGCTGCTGGCTGACGAGCCGACCACGGCGCTCGACGTGACCGTGCAGGCGCAGATCATGAACCTGCTGCGCAAGCTGCAGGAGGAGCGCGGGACGGCCATCGTCCTCATCACCCACGATCTCGGCGTGGTGGCAGGGCACGCCGATCGGGTGATCGTGATGTACGCCGGGAAGGTGGCGGAGGCGGCCATGGCCGACGACCTCTACCACGCGCCGCGCCACCCGTACTCGCTTGGCCTCCTGTCGAGCATCACCCGCCTCGACCGGCGCCGGACGCAACGGCTCCGGCCGATCCCCGGTCAGCCGCCGAGCCTGATCCGCGTGCCGCCCGGCTGCCCGTTCCATCCGCGCTGCCCGTTCGCCACGGAGGTCTGCTCGGTCGAGATGCCGCCCCTCACCGGTGGTTCGGCGCACCGCGCCGCCTGCCACCACCAGGACCGGGTGGCCGAGGCCCGGGCGGCGGCGGGGGTGACCTGAACCCGTGGCGCTCCTCGAAGTCGAGAACCTGGTGAAGCACTTCCCGGTGACGCGCGGCATCTTGATGCGCCACCAGATCGGAACGGTGAAGGCGGTCGACGGCGTCTCGTTCTCGGTTGATCGTGGCCAGACCGTGGCGCTGGTGGGGGAGTCTGGGTGCGGGAAGTCGACCGCGGCGCGGTCCGTCCTGCAGCTTCTGCAGCCGACCGCCGGGTCCGTCCGCTTCGACGGGGAGGAGCTGACGAAGGCCGACCACGACCGGTTACGGGAACTGCGCCGGGAGATGCAGATCGTCTTTCAGGACCCCTACGCCAGCCTCAATCCCCGCATGACCGTGCGGAACATCCTCACCGAGCCGTTCAAGATCCACGGCATCGATCCCGGCGACCGCGTGCCCGAGCTGCTGTCGCTGGTGGGTTTGGCGCCCGAGCATGAGAACCGGTATCCCCACGAGTTCTCCGGCGGCCAGCGTCAGCGGGTCGGCATTGCGCGGGCCATCGCCCTCGACCCCCGGCTGGTTGTGTGCGACGAGCCGGTCTCGGCGCTCGACGTGTCGATCCAGGCCCAGGTGCTCAATCTCCTGGAGGACATCCAGGACCGGCTCGGCCTCGCCTACCTGTTCATCGCCCACGACCTGTCGGTGGTGCGACACATCGCCGACCGGGTCTGCGTCATGTACCTCGGGGCCATCTTCGAAGAGGCCCCCACCTACGACGTCTTCGAGTCACCGTCGCACCCCTACACGCAGGCGCTGATCTCGGCGGTGCCCGTCGCCGACCCCCGCAAGGAACGGGTGCGGACGCCGATCCTCCTGGCCGGCGACGTCCCCAGCCCGCTCGACCCCCCGAGCGGCTGCCGCTTCCGCACCCGCTGCCCCAAGTTCGCCAACGACCTGACCGAGGACGAACAGCGCCGGTGCCGTGGTCGACCAGGGGCGGGGGTTCTTCGATGCAGCGGCGCT
>DASZKM010000077.1:0-4860 GCA_035947055.1 Actinomycetota bacterium | reverse complement strand
GTTCCGCCCGAACTGGTCGAGAACCATGGAGCCCTGGGGAACCTGCTCGGTTCCGGTTCCCTCCTTGCCGCCGGTGTATCCCGACAGCAGCTGGATGACCTGCTGGCGAACCCGGTTGAGGTCCGCGCCCAGCTTCTGAAGTACCTGGGCAGCAACGCCTTCGCCCTCCCGGATGAGGCCCAGGAGGATGTGCTCGGTTCCGATGTAGTTGTGCCCCAGCTGGAGCGCCTCGCGGAGCGAGAGCTCCAGGACCTTCTTGGCCCGGGGCGTGAACGGGATGTGCCCGGTGGGAGCCGACTGTCCCTGGCCGATGATCTCCTCGACCTGCTGGCGGACCGCCTCCAGGGAGATCCCCAGCGACTCGAGCGCCTTGGCCGCAACGCCCTCGCCCTCGTGGATCAGGCCCAAGAGGATGTGCTCGGTCCCGATGTAGTTGTGGTTGAGCATCCTCGCCTCTTCCTGGGCGAGGACCACGACCCGTCGTGCCCTGTCGGTGAACCGCTCGAACATCTGGCGTTCGTCTCCCTCCGGACCTCGTCCGGCCCCTCGGGCTCACCCCGGGGATCTACGGAGCCCACGTCCTACCCCCAAGGCACTTCGAGCGCTCCCCGAACGCGACATCGCGCCCCGGAGCGCCCTCTGGACCCGAATATATCACCGGGTCCTCCGTACCCCCTCTAACGCTGAGGCTCCACTGGCTATTTCGGCCCCCGAGGACGCCCGGATGAGTCCTCAGAGGGACATTTCTCGCTGCGGGGGAAGCGTTCCTCCTACGTGGTCTTCCCTCCGGTGCTTTCCAGGCGACCCTTGACCGCTTCGCCCGCTTCCTCCACCGCCCGGATACCGCGCTCCGTGCCGGTCTCCACCGCCTCGCGGCCCCGGCTGACGGCGCGCTGGACGGTCGGGTTGCCGGTGAACTGATCCCAGGTCGCCTTGAGCTCCTCGTACCGCTCCCGGCCGGCCTTGGCGCCCAGCACGTATCCCACGCCGGCGCCGACCAATAGTCCGAACTTGAATCCCATGGCCTCCTCCTTCCATCGGGTCGAGTGACGCTCCTGACGGGCGCCCTGCCCCATTGTTCCCCAGGAGACGCCACCTCTACCAGGCGTTTTGTTTCCGCCGAGGCAGGGGAGTACAACCGGAGCGAGCGGGAGGCGAGATGGCAGACCTACACGAGCATCAGGAGACGGTTCACTCACACACGCACCATCACGTGACGCATTACTTCTCACACGGACAGGACTGGACGCACCTGATGGCCACGCATGATCACGAGCACAACCACTCTCCGGTGGAGCACATCCACCAGCAGCACGAGGATCCGGAGGGGGAGCACGACCGCGAAGCACACATCCACGACCACGCCGCCCCCGCCGAATCGCCGGCTTGACCGCAGCACGGGGGGTGGCGCTGCTCGCGGGCCTGGCCCTGGCGGCGTGTGGTGGAGAAGTGGGCGACGCGGAAGGTCCGTCCACTCCCTTGGCCACCGCGTCGCCCGAGGAGTCCCCGGAATTCACGCCGGCCGTCCCCGAGCAGGGGGGCACCTACTGGGGCGTGTACGTGGCCATCGCCGACCCCGGCGACGAGCCCTCGCTCCAGCAATCGGCGGAAGCCCTGGACGCCATGGGCATCAGCGAGTACTCCCTCGGCGACATCTCGTGCGACGAGGGTGCGGCCGAGGAGCTGGGCGTCCCGAAGGACAGCGGCAGGGTCGCCGTGTACTTCGAAAACGAAGAGGAGGCCCGGGCGTTCTCGAACTCCCTTCCTTCCCCCATCCTGCGCATCGCCGAGGTCAAGACGTTCTGCCTCGACTGAAGTGTCGTCAGTGGAGGGGGTCCGTCGGGCGGCTGACGATCCCGTAGCGTGACCGCCAGTACTTCGGGCTGGGCCGCTTCTCGTGCCAGAACGGGAAGAACACCTTCTTGTCCCGATCGAGCAGGTTCACCTTCTCCCCATCGGTGGTGAACGTGCGCATGATCGGACGCCAGGGAACTGCTCCCAGGGCTTCGCCCGGGGCCGCCGCGCCCGGCGCCTCGACGGCGAACAGGCCGAGCTGGCTCTGCTCGGCGAACACGTGGTCGTCGGGTCCCAGCCGGATGGGAAGCGCGGAGTAGGTCTGGTCCCGGAACGACTCCAGGACCCGGACGAGCGCGTCACCCCCCCGGCCACCGGTCGTCCGCAGGGCCTCCGCGATGGCCATCACCGCGTCGTATCCCTCCTGCTCCGGACCTGTGGGCGGGCGTGCGTACTCCGCCATGAACCGCTCCCGGAAGGAGTGGACCCGAGGGATCATGTCCGCCCACCCCGCCCACGTGTACGGGTACACGACCGCAGTGCCGGGAGGTGCCTGCGGACCGATCAGGTGGCTGAGCGAGCTGGAGCCGATCACCAGACGGGCCGGATCGGCCGACTGTCCGAGCAGGTTCCCGACGGCCGCCGCGTGGCCTGGTGGGCCCAACGCGATCACGGCCTCCGCGCCGGTGATCGCCCGCCGGTTGCCGGCCGGGCCACTCTCCGGTGAGACGACGGCGACGGTCGGAGGTATGCCGGCCTCCTCCGAGAAGGCCGCACCGAACGCGGCCTCCGCCACCGTGGCCTCGCCGTCATCCGGAACCAGGACGGTGACGTTCCGTTCGCCACGGTCCTCCAACAAGTAGGTGGCCAGCACGCGGGCCTGCCACCAGAGCGGGATCGAGGTCTGAAACGCGTACCGGAACAACGAACGGCTGGAATAGAGGTCGTCTCCGACGACGATCACGGGGACCCGTGATGCCTCGATCTCCGTCCGCAGCCCGACCACCGCCTGGCCATCGCCGAGGACGAATACCGCCGGCGGCCGACCCTGTACCGTCGCCACCAGCTCCGCCGCCGGATCGGCGGTCTCCCTGAGGTCGAGCTGGAGCGCCACGCCCTCCTCGGCTGCATCGTCCATCGCCACCCGCATGGCGTCGAGCAGCGGGCCGGCGATCTCGGAGCCGGTGGGAACGATCACTGGAACGGTGATCGGCGGCGCGCTCGGTTGTTCCTCCTGGGGCCTGTCGCCCGGCAGCGTCGAGGTATCCGGTCCGGTGCACGCGGCGAGGGCCGCGACGAGCAGCGCCCCGGCACAGCGGGCCCGGGCGGCGATCACTCCTCGGGGCGGAGCGCGGGGAACAGGATGACCTCGCGCAGGGACGGCGCGTCGGTGAGGACCATCAGCAACCGGTCGATGCCCAACCCCAGGCCGCCGGCCGGAGGCATGCCGTGCTCCAGCGCCACCAGGAACTCCTCGTCGTACGGATGGGCCTCCTGGTCCCCGGCCCTGGCCCGCTCCTTCTGCATCTCGAACCGCCGCCGCTGCTCATCCGGATCGGTGAGCTCGGAGTACGCCGGGGCGATCTCCACGCCCCCCATGACCAGGTCGAAGTGCTCCGCGAGCCGAGGGTCTTCCCGGTGGGTCCGGGCCAGCGGCGAGATCTCCCGCGGGAAGTCCTTGACGAACGTGGGCTGGATGAGGCTCGGCTCCACCACCTTGTCGAACACCTCGGCCAGCAGCCGGATCGAGTCCCATCCCGGGTCAGCGGCCATACCGGCCTTCTCCACGCTCTTCCGCAGCTCGTCGGCCGGTGTGTCGACGTCCACGGCACTCCCCAGCGCTTCCGAGATCAGCTCCATGAGCGTGGCCCGGCGCCACGGCTTGGCCAGGTCGACGCGTCCGCCGCGGAAATCGAATGCTGTCGATCGCATCGCCGCTTCCGCAGCCGCTTTCACCAGGGCCTCGACCAGATCCATCATGTCCTCGTAGGACGCCAGGGCCTGGTAGGCCTCGAGCATCGTGAACTCGGGGTTGTACTTCGGCGCGATTCCTTCATTGCGGAAGTTCCGGCCGATCTCGTAGACGCGCTCCACGCCCGCCACCAGCAGACGCTTGAGGTACAGCTCGGGAGCGATGCGCAGGTACATGGGGATGCCCAGCGCGTCGTGATGGGTGACGAACGGCGTGGCCAGCCCACCGCCGGGGACGGGCTGGAGCATGGGCGTCTCGACCTCGACGAAGCCGCGGGCGTCCAGAAGGGAACGCAGAGCCCCGAGCATCCGGGCCCGGGCCGCCAACCGTTCGCGGACCTCGGGGTTCGTGGCCAGGTCCAGGTACCGCCGCCGGTACCGGAGCTCGACGTCCTTCAGCCCGTGCCATTTCTCGGGCAGGGGCCGCAGTGACTTCGACATGAGCTCGATCCGCGACGGGCGAACCGACAGCTCGCCGCGCTTGGTCCGAACCACCTCGCCCTCCGCCCCGACCCAGTCGCCGAGGTCGAGGTCCTCCAGGACGTCGTAGTCCTCGAGCGATTCTTCCGACAGGAACAGCTGGATGTCTCCGGAGCCGTCGCGGAGCACCCCGAAGGTCACCTTCCCCAGCCGCCGGAGCGCCATGAGCCGTCCCGCGACCCGAACCACCTGACCCGACGACTCCTCCGGCGCCAGCGAGCCGAACTTCTCCTGAACCTCAGCTGCGGTCGCATCGCGGTCGAACCGCAACGCGAAGGGCTCGATACCGCGCTTGCGAAGCCGCTCCAGCTTCTGACGGCGCGCCGCGAGGACGTCCTCGGCGGGACCGGGGCGCTCGTCGCTCATCGCTCGGCGTTCTTCTCGAACACCAGCCGCAGGCCCTCCAGCGTCAGCCACGGCTCGTGATGATCCACGGTCTTGCACTCCGCGATGACCATGGGGGCCAGGCCGCCCGTGGCCACCACGGTCGGCTGGCCCAGCTCCTTGGCGATCCGCTCCACCATCCCGTCCACCATGGCCGCGTACCCGTACACCAGACCGGACTGCACGCTCTCCACCGTGTTCTTGCCGATCACCGAGCGGGGCGCCACCAGC
>DASZKM010000076.1:0-6855 GCA_035947055.1 Actinomycetota bacterium | reverse complement strand
GACGTCAAACACCACCCGGCGTCAGGGCATCGTGTCGAACGTCGATGTGGCGCCCACCGTGCTCGAGTTCCTGGGCGTGCGGGCCCCGGATCAGATGGTCGGCTCGTCGATCCGGTTCGAGGGCGAGCCGCCGATCGACTTTCACGAACGCTACCTGGAGTACCGACGAACGCAGCCCCCAGTCGGCGTGGCCGCCTTGCTCCTGGCCATCGCCTCCCTGCTGGCCGGGCTCACGGTGTTGGCCGTCCGTCGGTTGGCGCGGTTGCGCGTTGTCGTCGCGGTATGGGTGCTGGGCTCCGTCGGCGCCCTTGTGGCCCTGCAGCCGGCCAGCCTCCTGCCGACGTTCGAGCTGCCGGTGGTGGCTCTGACCTTCCTGGCCGTGGCCGGCCTGCTCACGGGGGCGGGGTTGTGGGCCGGCCGCGGGGACCCGTTCGTTCCGGTGGCTGTCATGGCCGGGATCGGGCTGGCCGTCGAGGCCCTGGATGCCCTGTTCGGCTGGCCCACCGGGTTGACCCCCTTGCTCAGCGGCGGGGCCCTGGAAGGGGTCCGCTTCTACGGGCTGGGCAACTCGTATGCCGGGATCGTCCTGGGCGGAGCTGTGCTGGTGGCCGCTCGGCTCAGCAGGCCCGGGGTCGGGACCGGGCTCATCGCCGCGGCCGCCGCGTTCGCCGGGTTGCCCTTCATCGGCGCGGACCTGGGTGGTGGCCTGGCGCTGTTCGCGGCGGCCGCGATCTGGTTCGGCCTCCGCCATCCCGTCAGCCCCCCAGCGACCCGATGGTCATTGGCTGCGGCGATCTTCCTGGCCGGCGCGTTATCTCTGCTGGCCGCCCACCGCCTGTTCCCCGAAGGGGCACCCCACATCGCTCGGGCCGCCGGCGATGGGCTCGGCGGCGTGTTGGGCGCATTCCTCGATCGCCTAGGGACGAACCTCCGCACCACTGCCGCCGCGCCCGCGGCGTGGCTGGCTCTGGCCGGAGTTCCCGTGTGGCTGGTGGTGGCGTGGCGTGGCTTCGGCCCCTTCCGCCCCCCGTTGGAGGCCGACCCGGCGTGGCGGGACGCGGTGATCACGCTGTCTCTGGGCGCGATCTTCGGCTACGTGCTGAACGACACGTTCGGAATGGCCGCGGTGGCGTTCGTGTTCGTCTCCGCAGCGATGGTCTACCCCGCGCTTCGATGGAACGCTCGGTAAGGCCCCCATGGGCACCGTGGGAGGCGGTCCCCGTCGTCCTGGCGGCGGTCGCGGCGTCTTCGATCGTCTCGGTGGCGTTCGCCGCGCTCCTGGGCGGCGTGGGCGGCTCCGCCGTCCAGCTCACCGCGCTGGCCTTCCAGGTCTTCCTCGTCACATTCACGTTGCTGTGGGTGTCGACCCGATATCGCGGAGCGGTCCGGGCCCTCGGGATCCGCAGCCGCCGGCCGACGCGGGACCTGGCCCTCGGGGCGTGGTTCGGCGCGGCGTTGTTCGGTGTGCTGGTGTTCGTCGTTCGGCCCGCCGTCGTGCTCGCCTGGCAGGTCGTGACGGGCGAGGCACCGCCCCCCATCCAGCAAGAGGTCCTTCCCCGGACACCGGACCTGGTCCAGGTGGTGCTGGGAGTCGTGGCCGTGGTCTTCGCCGGTCCGTTCGGCGAAGAGCTGTTCTTCCGCGGGTTCCTGTTCGGCGCGCTGCGGGCCCGGCTGGGCCTCCTCCCCGGCGTGCTGCTGTCGGCCGCGGTGTTCGGGCTGTTCCACTTCCTCGGTGGGCCGCTGCTGGTCGCGCTGATGTTCTGCTTCGGGATCGCCGTCGCGGTGCTGTTCCACCGCCGGGGATCCCTGGCCGCACCGGTCGCCGCTCATGCGCTGTTCAACCTCATCGGGTACACGCTGATCGTCGTGGAGCGGGTCTGACCGGGCGGTCGGCCTCGGTGAGCGAGGTCGCCGCGGAGATCCGCCGCGGTGACGTGGTTGCCTTCACCGGCGCGGGGATCTCCACCGAGGCGGGCATCCCCACGTTCCGCGATCCCGGCGGGCTGTGGGAGCGCTTCGACCCGGAGGAGTTCGGCACGTGGAACGGCCTGGCCCAGCTGGCCATGAGCCGGCCCGACGCCCTGGCCGAGTTCCTCTCCGAGCTGCGCCGGGTGTTCGCGGCAGCCAGGCCCGGGCCGGCCCACTTCGCGCTGGCCCGCCTGGATGAGGCCGGCCTTCTGCGAGGCGTGATCACCCAGAACGTCGACGGGCTGCACCAGGAGGCGGGGAACCGCCGCGTCCTGGAGATCCACGGCTCGTTCGCCCGCGTGGTGTGCCTGGCCTGCGGGCACCGCGAGGTGATCGGCCGGAAAGCGTTCCTCGAGAACCTGGACCGGTCGGTGACCGGCCTGCGCGCAGCGTTCGTCCCCAGCTTCGCCTCGATCCTTCCCCGCTGCACGCGATGCGGGGGCCCGGCCCGCCCCGACTTCGTGGCCTTCGGCGAGCCGCTGCGGGACTTCGCCGATGCGGAGACCCTGGCCCGGGAGAGCCGGGTGCTGCTCGTGGTGGGGACCTCGGGTGAGGTGTTCCCCGCGGCCACCATCCCGGAGACGGCCAGCGCCGCGGGCGCCCTGGTGGTCGAGGTCGGGCCGGGCCCGACCTTCATCCGCGCAGATCTGAGCGTGGAGGGCGAGGCCGCCGAGGTCCTCCCCGCCCTGGTGGGAGCTGCCCTGGAATGAGCTTCGGGGCGCGTGCTTTACTGCGCGACGAGGAGGAGGCCATGGCTCGATTCCCCAGCGAGGAATGGCTGAAGGAGTACGTCGAGCGGATCAACGGCAGCCAGGGATACAGGGAAGCCGCCGCCGACTGGGAGGGTGACGTCGCGTACGTCATCGAAGCCGAGCCGGACAACGGCGTTCCCGAAGACGTGTGGGCGTGGCTCGACCTGTGGCACGGCGAGTGCCGCGAGGGAAAGCTCACCACCCCGGAAGAGGGCGAGAAGGCTCGGTTCGTGATCAAAGGCCCCTACTCCCGGTGGAAGCAGGTCATCCAGAAAGAGCTCGACCCGGTGAAGGGCATGATGCAGGGGAAGCTCAAGCTGCAGGGCGATCTGCCCACGATCGTCCGCTACGTGAAGGCGGCCCAGGAGCTGGTGAACCTGGCTCAGACCGTCCCCACCGAGTTCGCCGACGAGACGGCGTCATGAGAGCCGTCGTCTACCAGGACGTGGGCAAGCTCAGCGTCGACGACCTGCCAGAGCCGACGATCGAGGAGCCTACCGACGCCATCGTCCGCATCTCGACGTCGGCTATCTGCGGCTCCGACCTCCACTTCTACAGCGGGAAAGCGCCACTGCTCCCCGGCGACCCGCTGGGTCACGAGGGCATGGGCGTGATCGAGGAGGTGGGCTCCGGCGTCGACGGGCTCGCCGTGGGGGACCGCGTGGTCATCGCGTTCAACATCGTGTGCGGCGAATGCTGGTTCTGCCGGCGCGGGCAGACCTCGCTGTGCGAGGAGTTCAGGAACCTCGGAGCGGGCGTCATCGGGGGAAGCCTGGGCGGAACCCAGGCCGAGCTGGTTCGGATCCCCAACGCCACGCACAACCTGCTGATGGTCCCCGAGGGGATGGACGACGAGCGTGCACTGTTCGTGGGCGACATCCTGACCACCGGCTACTACGGCGCTGCGATCGCCGGCATCGAGAAGGGCGACACGGTGGCGGTGGTCGGCGCCGGGCCCGTGGGGTTCTTCGCCGCGCAGTCCGCGCGACTGCACGACCCCGCCGAGGTCCTGGTCCTCGATCTCGACGAGGAGCGTCTGGCCATCGTGGAGAAGCTGGGGCTGACCCCACTGAACGTGCGGGACCGCAACGCCGCCACGGCCGTGTCGGAGCACACCGAGGGCCGCGGAGCGGACGTGGTGATCGAGGCCGTGGGCTCGGTCCCCGCGCTGGAGACGTCCATGGACGTGGTCCGTCGGGGCGGCACGATCTGCGTGATCGGCATGTACGTCAGCGAGACGCTCGAGCTTCAGCTGGGCGTGGCCTGGTCGCGGATGCTCCGGTTCGTGTTCGGCGGGCTGTGCCCCGTCCACGCCTGGTGGGACAAGGCGATGCAGGCAGTGGCCGACGGCAAGATCGACCCGTTGCCGATCATCTCCCACACGCTTCCCCTCGACGAAGCCCCGAAGGGCTACGACCTGTTCCAGCGGCGGGAGGCCACCAAGGTCGTCCTCAAGCCGTGACCGTTCGGTCACCCCGGGTCGAATACCTGGACGACGAGCCGAACGGCATCGCCTCGATCGTCGGCGGCCTGATCGAGGCGAACCTCAAGGCCCATCCCGAACGAGCCGCGCTGCTCAGGCGAGCCACGGTCGGCATGGTGGCCCCCGACGCTGGGGTGGCGCTCACCCTGCACCTCGCTCCCGGGCGGGTCCTGGTGGCGAATGGGCTCCTGGGCCGTCCGGATGTGGTCGTACGGGCTGACTCGGCGACGCTCACCGAGCTGTCCTCGACGCCTTTGAGACTCGGCTTCCCTGACGCCATGACCAGACAGGGCCGGGAGGTGACCCGCAAGCTCATCCGGGGTGACATGAAGGTGAAGGGCATCCTTCGCCGCCCCGGCGTTGTCTCGCGACTCAACCGCCTGCTGTCGGTGGGCCACTGAGTCGCTCAAAGCGGCTGTTACGCTGACGCGGTGACCGACTCTTCGCTCGTCGGGCGCGTGCTGGCGCGGGACCGCCGTGCTGTTGCACGGGCCATCTCGATGGTCGAGGACGGTTCCGACGGGCTGCCAGAGCTGATCGGCGGCCTGTATCCGAGCACCGGAAATGCGTACACCGTCGGGCTGACCGGGTCGCCGGGTGTGGGGAAGTCCAGCCTGGCCGCGGAGCTCGTGAAGCAGGCCCGTGCCCACGAAAGGACCGTGGCCGTGCTGGCCATCGATCCAACCTCACCCTTTACGGGCGGCGCGCTGCTCGGCGATCGCCTCCGCATGCAGTCGCACGCCACAGATCCGGGCGTGTTCATCCGGTCCATGGCCACCCGCGGCCATCTCGGGGGATTGGCGCTGGCCGCCCCCGAAGCGGTGCGCATCCTGGACGCCAGCGGGGTGGACCTGGTCATCGTGGAGACCGTGGGCGTGGGCCAGGCCGAGGTGGCCGTGGCCACCCAGGCCGACACGACATTGGTCGTCGTGGCGCCGGGATGGGGAGACGCCATCCAGGCCTCCAAGGCCGGGATCCTGGAGATCGCCGACGTGTTCGTGGTGAACAAGGCCGACCGGCCCGGCGCCCAGGAGGCCATGCGCGACCTGATGAACATGCTGCACCTGGGCCCCAAGCTCGAATGGTCGCCGCCCGTGGTCAAGACGTCGACCCAATCGAACGAGGGGATCGACGACCTGTGGGAGGCCATCGAGGGGCACCGCAAGCATCTGGAGTCGTCCGGCGAGCTGGAGCGGCGGCGCCGGGCCCGGATCCTCGGCGAGGTGGAGGAGATGGTCTCGGTCCGCCTCAAGCACCGCGTGGCCGGCCTCCTGGAGGAGGGCGCGCTGGAGGCCCTGGCCGACGACCTGGTGAGCCGGAAGGTCGACCCCTACCGGGCCACGGATATGCTGGTGCGGAAGGTGGCTCAGGAGGAGCGATGACCGACAAGGGCACCGAAGCCTGGCGGCACACCTACCGGCAAGCCGGAGAGCGCGACGCCGACTTCGAGACGATCTCCGGCGAGCCCCTCGAGCCCCTGTACACCCCGGAGGACACTCAGGACCTCGACTACGAGCGCGCCCTGGGCTACCCCGGCGAGTACCCGTTCACCCGAGGCGTCTACCACTCGATGTACCGGGGCCGGCTGTGGACCATGCGCCAGTTCTCGGGGTTCGGGACCGCAGCGCAGACAAACGAGCGCTACAAGTTCCTCCTCGACCATGGCCAGACCGGCCTGTCGGTGGCCTTCGACATGCCCACGCTGATGGGCCGGGACTCCGACGACCCCCGCTCCGAAGGCGAGGTGGGCCGGTGCGGGGTGGCCACCGACTCGCTGGCGGACTTCGAGACGCTGTTCGGGGGCATCCCTCTCGACGAGATCACCACGTCCATGACCATCAGCGGGCCCGCCGCCATCCTGTTCGCGTTCTTCCTGGCGGCCGCGGAGCGGCAGGGCGTCGACTGGTAGAAGCTGGATGGGACGCTGCAGACCGACATCCTCAAGGAGTACATCGCCCAGAAGGAGTGGATCTTCCCGCCCCGGCCGCACCTGCGGATCATCGGAGACCTGATCGAGTTCTGCGAGACCGAGGTCCCCAAGTGGCACCCGATCAGCGTGTCCGGATACCACATCCGGGAGGCGGGCTCGACGGCGGTGCAGGAGCTGGCGTTCACGCTGGCCGACGGGTTCGCCTACGTGGAGCTCGGGCAGCAGCGGGGGCTGGACGTGGACCGGTTCGCGTCGGGGCTCTCCTTCTTCTTCAACGCCCACATCGACTTCTTCGAGGAGATCGCCAAGTACCGGGCCGCCCGCCGCATCTGGGCCCGGTGGATGCGGGAGCGCTACGGAGCGAAGGATCCGGCGTCGTGGCGCCTCCGGTTCCACACCCAGACCGCGGGATGCTCGCTGACCGCGCAGCAGCCCGAGAACAACATCGTCCGCACCGCCGTGGAGGCCCTGGCCGGCGTGCTGGGAGGAACGCAGTCGCTGCACACCAATGCGCTGGACGAGGTCCTGGCCCTGCCCACCGAGAAGGCCGCCCAGATCGCCCTGCGGACCCAGCAGGTCATCGCCCACGAGACCGGGGTGGCAAACGTGATCGACCCGCTCGGCGGCGCGTGGTACGTGGAGCACCTGACCGACCTGCTGGAGCGGCGGGCCGAGGAGATCTTCGAGCGCATCGACCGCATGGGGCAGGGGTCGATGCTCGC